>SKMT01000609.1 GCA_007120915.1 Myxococcales bacterium
CGCTACTTCATGCACACCACCCTGTATCGAAAGCCCATCACCTACGCGATCGAAAACCTCGAAGAGGCCACCCGCCGCATCGCCTACCTCTACGAGACCCTCCATCGCATCGACGAAGCACTCACCGGCTCCGACATCGACGACCCCGGCGGCGATTTCATCGATGATTACACCGAACTTGCCAACCACTTTCGCCAGCGCTACGAAGATGCTCTGGCCGATGACTTCAACACACCGAAGGCACTGGCGCTGATCGGCGAGCTTGCCCGGGCAGCCAACGAGGCGGTTCAATCGACCGACCAGCCCACCGGTGAGGTGGCGAACACACTGGCAACGTTTCGCGACGATCTGGGCTGGGCGGGCTCCATTCTCGGAATGCTTCAACGCGATCCCGCCGAGGCCCTCGACGAACTTCGTGAGCTGCGGCTGCAGGCAATGGAGTTGGATCCGGACCAGATCGAAGAAAAGATCGCCGCCCGCAAGCAGGCTCGAGACCAACAGGATTGGGAGCGCGCCGACGCACTTCGAGATGAACTCGATGAAATGGGCGTCGAAATTATGGATTCTGCCGACGGCACAAGCTGGCGGCTGAAGTAACCATCCGTTACGCTCGTCGTCGGCTATTCTGCTGCACAAACTACAATCAGAGGTACCCCGTGAGTGAATCCACCAGTGGCGACATCCTTGTTCACGACTACGATGAGGAGTGGTTTACCCAGCGCGGCATCGACGACGAACGGGTCATCGAAGCGCTGGGTGAGGTGCCCCGAAAACCATTCGTTCTGCCCGGAGACGACGACGGCCAACTGCCCTCCAAGGTACTTCCACCGATTGAGGTCGTCGGAAAGCTCGTCTCCGCTCTCGCGCTCGAAGACGACGACACGGTGCTCGAAGTCGGTACCGACACCGGCTACATCAGTGCACTGCTCGCGGAGTTGGCCGACCAGGTCTACACCGTTGAGCGCCGCCTTCAGATCGCCAAGCTCGCCGAGGGACGCTTCGAAGAGTTGGACATCGAGAATATCGAAATTCTCTACGGCCCCCGGCTCAGCGAATATGCCCTCAATGCTCCCTATGATGCCATTCTCGTGTCTGCCGTCGCCCCCACGGTGCCAGAAAAACTCAAAGAACGGCTCGCCGTCGGTGGCCGCCTGGTCGTCCCCATCGGGGAAGGCAAGCGCAACCCGGAAGTCGTCTGTGTGGAGCGCGTGGACGAAGAGAGCTTTCAGCGCGCGTCGTTCGGCCAGCTTCGATTCTCTTCGAAGCTGGGCGAAATTCTGGTGGAACTGGGAGTAGCCGACCGCGAGGATGTGGAACTGGCGGCACTGGAAGCGGACGCCGACGGCAAACGCATCGGTGAAGCCCTTCTGGAGTACTCCCATGTGCAGGAAAAGGATCTGGTGCGGGCGCTGGCGATCCAGCGGGGATTGAAGATCGCGCCGGTAGACCAGCTTTTGGAGCGGGCCAATCATGAACTGGCCTTCTCCGTTCCCCGGGCCTTTCTGGAGCACCACCAGGTCATCCCTCTGGTCATCGACAACAACACCCTGGCAGTCGCGACCGTCGACCCCGACGCTCCGGCCATCGAACTGGCCCGCATCCTCGATGCGGACGCCGTCGAAACTTATCTGGTCACGACCGGACAGTTCCAGCGCATCTGGAACACCATTCTCGAGGGCCGCAGCCGACCCACCACCGACGACGACACCCTGAAAGGGCGGGTGGAATCGAAATTCGAAAAGATACTGCAGACGGCCTCACGACTCGGCGCCTCCACCATCCACATCGATACCGAAACCGAGGGTGGGCGGGTGCGATTTCGGCTCGACGACGATCAACTCAAGACCATCCCGGAGATGATTCTGGAGCCGATGGAAATTGATTATCTGGTCGAGTTTCTCAAGATCGGCGCCGATCTCGACGTGCTGGAGCAGCGCATACCCCAGCGAGGGCGATTTTCCTGGATGCGCGATGCCAGGACCTATCACCTCAACGTCCATGTGATGCCCTCGGTGCTGGGCGAACAGTTGTCCATTCAGCTTCTGTCCCATGGGGCCGAATGTCCTACGCTCGACCAGATCGGATTTCCTCCCGATATCATCTCCGATCTGGAGGTGGTACTCGAACGGCTTCCGGGGTTGCTGCTGATCGTCGGGCCCCGTCACATCGCCAAGCGCGACACCCTGTACGCCCTGCTTTCGATGCTTGCCGAAGACGATTCACTCAAGGTTGCCACCGTCGAAGAGGACGTGCGCTACACCGTCGACAACGTCCAGCAGGCGCTCGCCCAGCCGGACCGTGACTTCGGATACCGCAAAGCGATCCGTGAATTTGTGCGGTTTCCCGTCGATGTCCTCGGCATCGATGAGCTTCCCAACCCTGAGATCGTTCTCGAAGCAATCAATGCCGCACGCCGCGGCCCCTCAGTCCTCGCCACGATGCATGGCCACGATGCGGCCCACGTCGTCGGCGGCCTGCGCGAATTCGGGCTTCCCGCCGAAACGCTGGCCCACGGCATCAGTGCCGTGCTCACCCAGCGGTCGGTATCCAAGATCTGCTCCGGTTGCCGCCGCGAAGTCGAGGTCGACGATCTGATGGCCGAAGAGTTGTTCGATGGCGACGTTCCCGACGGATTTCAGGCCTTCCGCGGCACCGGCTGCACAGACTGCGAACAGACCGGAGTCGAAGACCAACTGCCACTGCTGGAGCTGATCCCCTTCGGCGACAGCATCCGCCAGGCGGTCTTGAACGAAAAATCCCCCGAACAAATTCGGTCCATCGCCGCCAGCGCAGGGCTGGAAACCCTCTCGGACTTCGCCCTTCGGCTCGCCTCCCAGGGCAAGATTCCGGTCGACGAACTCAAAGGGTGGTTTTCCCGCTCCTGATATGTCGTCTGCTCACACGCCGAACCCACAACCTTCGCTTCCGGACAATTACCGTGACCACCGATCCGATCTTCGAGTTCATTGAATCCAAGGAAGACCGCTTTCTCGAGGAGCTGTTCGAGCTGCTTCGTATCCCCTCCATCTCCACGGACGACGAGCACGCAGAACAGGTTCAACAGGCTGCCCACTGGCTCGCCGCACACCTTGAGTCCATCGGCATCGCCGACGTCGCCGTCCATCCCACTGACGGACACCCCATCGTCTACGCTCGCCACTGCCATGCCGGCGACGACGCTCCCACCCTGCTGATATACGGCCACTACGACGTGCAGCCCCCGGATCCGCTCGACGAGTGGAAATCGCCCCCCTTCGAACCGCAGGTGCGCGACGGCAAGATCTTCGCCCGCGGTGCCACCGACGACAAAGGCCAGTTCTTCGCCCATGTCAAAGGCCTGGAAGCCTGGCTTGCCACCGCCGGGGAGCTGCCGGTGAACGTCAAGATTCTGCTGGAGGGCGAAGAAGAGATCGGTAGCAAACATCTGGGCGACTGGGTGCGCGACCACAGCGACGAGCTGGCCTGCGATGCGGTGATCATCTCCGACTCCTCGATGTTCGCCCCCGGCATCCCCTCGATCACCTACTCGCTTCGAGGGCTGGCCTACCTGGAGATGACCGTCCACGGGCCCAGCCACGATCTGCACTCCGGGCTGTACGGAGGAGCAGTACCCAATCCGATCAACGAACTGACGCGTATCATCGCTCAGCTTCACGACGACGACGGTCGGGTGACCATCCCCGGGTTCTACGACGATGTGCGCGAGCTTCAGCCCGATGAACGACAGGCCATCGCCGAGTTGCCCTTCGACGAGCAGGACTTCGTCGATGAAACCGGCGTGGCCGAACTGAAGGGCGAAGATGGCTATTCGACGCTCGAACGCATCTGGGCCCGGCCCACCCTCGACTGCAACGGCATCTGGGGTGGGTTTACCGGCGACGGCGCCAAGACGGTGCTTCCGGCGACAGCCCACGCCAAGTTCTCCTGCCGACTCGTCGCCGATCAGGACCCCGACGACATCGCCCAGCGCGCCCAGCAATGGGTCGAAGAGCTCGCCGATGATGCCGTGCGCGTCGAAACCCGGATGTTCCACGGCGGCCAGCCGGTGCTGATGGACCGGGATGGTCCCCAGGTCCAGGCCGCCTGCCGTGCACTCGAACAGGTCTGGGATCATGAAGTGGTGTTCACCCGCGGCGGTGGAACGATTCCCGTCGTCTCCGTGTTCTCCCAACTGCTGGACGTGCCCACAGTGCTGATCGGCTTTGGCCTGGAGGACGATCGGCTGCACAGCCCCAATGAGAAATTCAATCTGGAGAACTTCTATGCCGGCATCCGCACCAGCGCCCGGTTGTGGGAGCAGTTGGCCCGGTAACACGAGCTTGCTGTTGTTCGTCGCCGGCGTACTGTTGATCACTTCAACGGCGTGGTTCGGCTGCGACGGAGACGACGGTGAACGCAAACGCATCGCCGAACAACGCGCCGAACTGCAGGCGAGATACCACGGCGAAGTCACGGTGATGGCCGCCCGCGAAATCGTGCTGCTTCACCCCGCCTCCGAGCGCCAGCGACAGGCTCGTGAACAACTGCTGTTTCTCGAACAGCACCAGGATCAGTTCGACCAGGCTCAACAGGACGTGGCTCAACAAGACCTGTCGGACTCCTCTCAACAACAGACCGACGAACCTGCCCCGAAGCCGGTTGACCCCGACGAACTTCCGGGAACCATCGATTCCGACAGGGAGACAGACCGATGAAAATTTTCGTTCTCCTCGGCAGTATTTTCGCGCTGATCGGTGTCGCCGCCGGCGCCTACGGCGCCCACGGACTGCCCGATCACCTGGGCGACGATATGGTCGGCTACTGGCAGACCGCCGTGCAGTACCAGATGTACCATGCCCTGGCGCTGTTCGGTGCTGCCTGGCTACACAGCCAGACCGAGGCGATCTCGGCGCTGGTCGCCGGCTGGTGCTTCGCCGCCGGGATTCTGGTGTTCTCCGGGTCGCTGTACATCCTGGTGCTCACCGGCTCTCGCGGACTCGGCGCGGTCACTCCCGTCGGCGGGCTGGCGATGATGGTCGGCTGGCTGGGCTGCATTCTGGCTGCACTAAAACTCGGGAGTACCTGACATGATTGAACCGCTGGCCGTTGGCAAACAACAACTGAATCTGAAACGGATCGAACAGGTCGTCTTCGACCAGCGGCCGGTGACCATCGACGAAGAGGCGATGGAAGCGATCGAATCTTCGGCGGCGTTCGTGCATCGGATGGCACACAGCGGCACCGCCGTCTACGGGGTGACCACCGGCTTTGGTGCCAACCGCGACCAGACCATCGATCCCAAAGATGCCGAAACACTCCAGCAGCGGCTGATCGTCAGCCACGCCTGTGGCGTCGGCGATCCACTGGACGAAGAGGTGGTGCGGGCGATGATGCTGCTTCGCATCAACGCTCTGGCCCGGGGCAACTCCGGGATCCGCCCGGCGACGCTGAATCTGCTCGTGGAGATGCTGAACCGAAATGTCCATCCCGTCGTCCCCGAGATGGGAAGCGTCGGCGCCAGCGGCGATCTCTGTCCTCTGGCGCACATGTGCCTGCCCATCATCGGGCTCGGCGAGGTGGTCCTCGACGGCGAGACCGTCTCTGCATCCGCCGGATTCGAAGCGGTGGGGCTGGAGCCGACGCAACTGACCTACAAGGAGGGGCTGGCACTTCTCAACGGCACCCAGGCGATGACGGCGGTGGGCGCCATCGTCGCCATCCGCTTCCGACAGCTTCTCGACTGCGCCGATGCCGTCGGTGCGATGAGCCTCGACGCCGTCGCCGGCCGCCTGGAAGCGCTCGATGACCGCATCCACCAGCTTCGCGCCCGCGTCGGCCAGATCAGAAGCGCCGAACATGTTCGCGCCATGGTCGCCGGCAGCGAGCTCGCCGGAGCCGAACCGGGCACCGTCGACGGCAAGGTCGAGTATATCCAGGACTCCTACAGCCTCCGGTGTATGCCCCAGGTCCACGGCGCCAGCCGCGATGTGCTCGATCACGTCACCGATGTGCTGGTCACCGAATCCAATGCCGTCACCGACAATCCGTTGGTCTTCACTCCCGACGACGACCACGACGGCGCCATCCTCTCCGGTGGCAACTTCCACGGCCAGCCCGTAGCCATGGCCCTCGATTATCTGTCGCTGGCCATCTCCGAGATTGGCTCCGTGGCCGAACGCCGCTGCGCCAAGCTGACCGACAAGTACTTCTCGGAGGGACTTCCACCGTTTCTGGTCGACGAACCGGGGCTGAACTCGGGGATGATGATCCCCCAGTACGTCGCCGCCGCTCTGGCCTCGGAGAACAAAAACCGCGCCCACCCCGCAAGCGTCGACTCCCTGACCACCAGCGCCAACATGGAGGATCACGTCTCGATGGGCATGCATGCTGCGCTGCATGCACTCGACGTGGTCGAGAATGTGGAGCGCATCGTCGCCATCGAATACCTCATCGCCGCCCAGGCACTGGACCTGCGCGAAGGGTTCACCCCCGGCGAGGGCACCGGGGCCGCCCGTGACGCACTGCGCGAACAGGTCTCCTTTTTGGACCGCGACCGCATCCTGGCCGACGACATCAACACTGCCACCGATCTGGTCCGCGCCGGCATACCGGCTCAGATTCTCGAAGAAACGAAACAACGGCAGGCAAATCTATAATCGTAGTCTACTGCACGGCTTCCCTCCCCACTCGTGCCTCGTGGGGAGGTGCCGCGAAGCGGCGCAGCGGCACCCCGCAAACCAGAAGATATTCATCCCCTGCACGGCTTCCCTCCCTACGAGGCACGAGTGGGGAGGTGCCGCGAAGCGGCGGAGGGGTACCCCGAAAACCAGAAGAGGAAACCATGCGAGCAATCATCCAACGCGTCCGCAACGCCGAAGTAACCGTCCACGGCGACACAACCGGCGCCATCGACCAGGGCCTGCTGGTCTTTCTGGGCGTCGGTGACGGCGATGATGACGAGGACCTGGAGTATCTGGTCGACAAGATCATCCACCTTCGGATCTTCGCGGACGACGACGGCAAGATGAACCGGTCGCTGATCGACGTGGAGGGGCAGATGCTGGTGGTCAGCCAGTTTACCCTCTATGCGGACACCAGCCGCGGGCGCCGCCCCAGCTTCGGCGATGCCATGGCGCCGGGCCCCGCCGAAGAGATGTACGAAACCTTTGTGAAAAGAGTCGAAGACGCCGGCATCCACGTCGATACCGGTGTATTCGGCAAGATGATGGACGTACAACTGCTCAACGACGGGCCGGTGACCATCTTTATCGATTCCACCGAACGATAGATTAAAACGACAGATCCACCTGCATGCCCGCCTCCCAGCTTCGGAATCCGGACTCCGGAGCGTCATCGCGATAATCTCGTGTGGTCCACAATAACCGCCCGAAGGGCACCAGCGTGACCGGGCGGTCGCCCACGGTTGCGACCAGATGACGCGTCTGAACCGTTGCATCCACGTCGAACCTCCACTCCGGGGTAAGCCCGGCGTAATGCCCGGTTTCAGCACCGAACCGAAGGACATTGGCGTAGTCCCCGTACAGATGTAGCTGGCCGAATAATCCTCCCGTCAGCCCCGCCATCGGATACTGGGTATCCACCACGTCATAGCGAAGCCCCACCCCGGTGTGAGCCACCAGGTGATTGACGCTCTGATCGCCTGTAACCAGCGGCAGAAGCACCGACGGAGTCAACTCGGCTGCGGCCCACAGATTGCGGCGCCCATCGTGGACAATCCGCCCGTCGATCCCCCAGCCGAAGAGATCGAAAAACCCCTGGCGAAGCGGGCCGTAGGTGCCGCGAAGGCTCTGATAGCTGGCCACCACCAGATCAAAACGCATGCGCGTGCCTGCATCAACGGCAATTGGCACCGATGCGTCCACGCCCAGAAGCCGCGCACCCACATCCCCTCGATAGCCCCGGTGGCGCACCTCTCCGAGCCTGTCGTGCATCAGCGAATAGGAGAAATCCACAACCCCCACCCGTTCTGTGGGCCGAACATGGCCCCCCAGCGATAGCGTATTTCGGCCCGAGGCGGGCTGTGACAGCTTCTTGACCCGCTCCTTTTCTTCGCGCCAGGCCTCGGAGTTATCGTCGAGTATCTGTACACCGCTCCACTCCGGGTTGTAGCGCTCCACCAGGTGCGAATGCACCTGAAGTGCCGCAGTGTAGCTGTGATGGGTCTTCTCGTCGTATTCGACCACCTGCTTTTCGCGCTCCGTCAGCTCTCGTCTGGGCCCATCCGCCAGAGCCCGTTCCGACTCCACGGTCAGCTCTTCGAACTGCTTGAGCCGCGCCTCCATGTCGTCGTGGCGATAGATCTGACGGCGCTGCTCCAAAACCTCGTCGATGGTCACCGGGTCGACTTCCTCGTGGGTCTGAGCATAGACGCTGTGACGCGCAAAATGAGCCATCTGACGGAAATACCGCTCGATGGCCACGCTGTGATACATGATGTCGACCACCGTATCCGCAACATCGGGCTTGTCGGCCAGAAGCAGCGAAAACAATGTGCGCGCCTGTTCATAGCCGTCGTAACGTCGCTCGGGGTCGGTGTCGTCGAGCCGGTCGAGAATCTCCTGCAATTCCTCCGCATCAGCGGGCCGATCTTCGAGCTGGTCGGCCAACTTCCGCACCAGCGCTCGACGTTGTACCACCGCTTGTTCGGCGACATTTCGATTGCTTCGCCGTGTCGGCGCCACCTTCTGAAGCAGCGAACCCTCGGTGCCATTTTCGAGCTGCGCGAGCGTATCCAACACGTCGGTGGGCATCACCACCGGGCCGCGCTGATTTGGAATCGGCACCTCCACCGCCGGAGCGAGCAAGTCGAGCAGAAATGACGCACAGTTGTCGGTCAAAAACAGATAGGGATACCGGATCTGCCGTTCCGCCTCCCAGATCCGCTCCAGAAGCTGGCGCTGCTGCTGATCGGTTAACTGCAACCGGTATCGGCGCAGATCCCGCTGCTGATAGCCCAGAAACAACTGGTCGATCCCCCGAAAGGTATTCAACTCCAGAATGGAGGGAAACCCGCCGAGGAACCCCCGGGTGTAGTACTCCACGATGTCGACATCGGTGTCGGTGATCGCCCCGAACTGATAGACCGGCTCAAATCCCCGTGCGCCCACCCCATCCTCATCGTCCTCGTTGTAGCGCACATGCAACAGAAGATGGCCGAAAAGCGACTCCGGCTGGTCCGATGTCGCCGCCGCCAGCAACAGCTCAAACCCCTCCAGGTCATCGACTCTGGCCCATCGCTCGAAGGCCGGACACTGTTCGCTCTGTGCGACCGCTTTCGGCAGCCTCCTGGTCGGCTCCTCCCAGTTTTGATCCAACTGGCTGAGCTTGTCGTTGAACATCCGCCGCTTCGTAAATTGACGGCATGTCACCGTCTGATCGGGATCGACGTCGGCGAGCCGCTGGTTTGCGGAGTCGTCGTCTTCGGCTCGTTCCGCCAGCAGATCCTCGGGACGCACGAAAAACTCTTCGCCAAATGTGACCAGATCCAGCCTGGACGACTGCATGCCCAGATATCGACTGTAGCCCCAGGGATCGCGATTCAACGCCTCGCCGTCTCCCCGTGGCCACCCATTAATCGCTCGCCATTGTTGTTGCTGAGACCAGCCGAACAACTCATCGAGGTGAACCATCGCCAGGTGCACCACCGCCCGGCGAAGCTGTAGATCCCGCTGCTCTTCGGCGGTCAGAATCTCGAGCTGCTCAACTCCTCCCTCTCCGATCAGTGGCGTGGCTTCGTAGACGTAAAACCGTCGCTGGTCATCATCCTCAAAGGTGGGACAACGTTCGTTATAACGCCCCATCGAAAACAGGCACGGCTCGTCGATGTACTCGATCTCTAACGGTTTCCTGATGGCATCCCATGCCGCCGGCGGCAACGCCTCTGCTCCCTTCAGAAGCGAACGGAGTTCCTCAGGCTCAAGATCGTCGGGATTGACCACCTCAATGCCCAATCGCTTCAGCTCGTCGACACCCGAGCTGGAGGACGATGGATCGGCACGATGGTCTTGGAATGGTTCGGGTTGGTCGTCAGTCGGCCCATCGGCTGTGAAAGCCGACAGCGGATAAGCGACCACCAAAACCATCGACAGCACAGCGATGCGACAGATGTTCACCACGTTACACCAACTGCTCGATCATCGACGGAAGTTGCGATGAAATCACCGGCATCCCGTCATCCTTCGACAACGCCCCCTGTGCACCGGACTCATCGGCCAGCTTCTGCAACTCCTCGTTGGGGCGCCCGGAGATGATCACCACTGGAGTGTTTGACAGTCCCTCGATTCCCCTCAGCCTCTCCAGTGGCGAGTCCTCCGAGAGATCCGGCAGATTCAGGTCCGTGATCACAATGTCCGGTGGATCGCCGCGGAAGGCGTCAGCGGCATCACCAAAGCGCTCGAAACTGCGTACTGTATGGCCGTGCTCTTCGCAGACCATCGTCAGCATCTGCACCACCAGTGAGCTGTCCTCGATGATTCCAACCGTCGCCATGGGGTCCTCGTATCGTCGTTCTCCGGCTGCAGCAGCGGAGATCACTGATGGGCTAGTTCTCCAGAAGTTCCTCAACCGCCGACAGCAGCCGACCTCCGGCAATCTCTCCCTTGATCATGTACCGGTCGACCCCGGCGTCAATAGCTGCCTGACGTTTTTCCTCATCCTCCACACTGGTCAGCATCACCACCGGAAGCTCCGCAAATTTGTCATGTTCACGAACTTTTCCCACCAGTTCGATGCCATTCATATAGGGCATCTGCATGTCCGTAATCAGCAGATCATAGTCCTGTTTTTCCAGTCTTCGGTACGCATCCTTCCCGTCGGTGGCCAGGATGATCTCGAAGGGCCCCTCCGACAGAACAAAGGCAATCGATGCGGCGACCGTTTCCGTGTCTTCGGCAACCAGAATCCGGCGATTGCGCGCCCCCTGCTCACGCTGAACGACCGGTGCATCTTCGAGAAGCTGGCGTACCCGCCGTACCAGTTCCCCCCCACCGATTGAGCCCTTGATGATGTAGTCCGTCGCTCCCGCTTCCATGCCACGCTGTCGCTCGTCGGGGTGATCGAGGCTGGTGAGCAAAATCACCGGCAAGTGCTTCAGCTCTTCATCGGCCCGAATCATCTCCGTGAGCGTGATCCCATCCATCTTCGGCATATCCACATCCGATATCACCACCGAAAATGGCTTCTGGTTCAACATCTGGATCGCCTCCTTACCATCGGAGGCCGCCTCTACCGGCACTTCCAGCTCCGAGAGAATAAATCCCACGCTAGCCGCGATGGTGTCGACATCGTCAACGACCAGAATCGGCTGCTCCAGATCGGCACCGGTAGTGGCATCGATCGTTATGGATTTCGTCGAAGTTTCATCGCCTTCGGTTGCGGTGGAATCGGAGTCATCGTTCGGTATGACACCACCCCTGTTGGCGCTCTCCAACTCGGCGATGGCCGACTGAAGCTGGTCGACAATCCCCTCTCCTTCGCCTGGCTTCAACCCCGGTGGATCGGCATCGATGGCCATCTCCAGCAGTGCATAACCTCGTAGTACCACCTTGGTGGGCCACTCCCAGTCTGGTACCTCAACTTTCGCCCGACTGTTCAGCAGATTCTCCATCTCCCCGGCCAGTTCAGCGATATCCTCAAACCCCAGCATCGCCGCCGAACCTCGAATCGCGTGCAGATGATCTGCTGATTGCTCCAGCGCTTCTTCGCTGCACTGCTCGCCAAAAATGCCCATCAGCGAAATCGAAAGCCCCTGGATTCGCTTGCCAGCATCGTTGCGAAAGGTATCGACGAACTGGTCCAGCCCCGATGGCGGATCTTGTTGCTGGTCGGAAGCAGATGCCACGTCTGAAGAATGACTCTGGGGTTCCAGCAGATCCAACAGCTCTGCGAGGCGTTGCACAATCGCAGATAACCGCTGTGGCTCCTGAATCGTGTCATGGTTCAGACCCGCTGCGATTTCCCCCAGAGCAGCCGCCAGGGTCACTGTCCCACGAATCGGATCGTCTCCTTCCTGGGCCAGTTGTTGGAAGCGTCCCTGAAGTTCTCTGACTCGGCGTTGTAACTCCATCGGTCCACGTACTCCCGGTTCGGCAACTACCACACCACCTGCTAAACCCATCATATGGGGGGCCCGCCGGGGGAGCAACGCCGCTGCATTGTCACAAATTACAACCTACGAAAAACCCCGCCGAGCCAACTCGGCGGGGTCGGTTCGTCACACGGTGACAATCAGACCATCACGACGACGAATCAGGCTCAACCACAGCCGTAATCCGCCAGCCCTCGGCGCTGGGACGGGACACCGTTTTGACGTCGACGCCGTATTCTTCCTGAAATTCTTCGATCATTTCTCCCAACTGATCGACCCATCGATCACTGTAGGAGCGCTCACGGCCTCGCATCCGCATCACGAATTTGACCTGATTGCCCTTCTCGATGAACTTCTTGGCTCGATTCAGCTTCACGTCCAGGTCGTGTTCCGCTGTATTGGGACGAAACTGCACCGTCTTCAGTTGAACTCGACTCGACTTGGAGGCCTGTTTCTTCTTGGATTGCTCGTACTGGTATTTGCCGTAGTCCATAATTCGGCACACCGGCGGCTCCGCTTTGGGAGCCACTTCCACCAGGTCTAATCCAAACTCCTCGGCTTTTTCACGAGCCTCACGCGGCTCCATGATGCCGATTTGCTCGCCATCCGGATCGATGACTCGAACCTTGGGAGCACGGATATCGTGATTGACACGGTGTGATGAATCGTCGCTACGACCTCGGTTTCTCCTAGAGATTGCAAACCTCCTGTGTTTCGGTACTCAGACCTGTTTAAACGCTTATAACGGCGGTGTACTTGACATTCGAACTTGTTAGCCCGGTCGCCCCGGCTGGCCTTCGACGATGGGCATTCCGCAATGTTGATTACGCTAGCATAGCACCCCCAGCGTCTCAAGATGTTGGTGAGGTGACTGTATGATCGGCGATAATCAGCGAGCGGTGATCGGTTGCATGCCTGCGGGGCGGCGTTGTGCAAACAGAAGGGCTCGGGTGCATACGTGCGGGGCGGCGTTGTGCAAGTAGCCGGGGAGCAAGACCTCGAATGGCGAACCACAGTATTCACAGAATTTGCACTATTTGTGGAATTCACAACTTTCTTCGGCTTGCCGGGTGGGTGGAGGTCGGACGGTCGAGCTGAAGATGCAGATCTGCGTCTTCGACGTGTGTCGATTTTTTGATCTTTTTTCGATCATTTTTATTTTGATCGCTCTGCGATCACTGTGCTGTCGTCGGCGTCCTCATTTGACGCTGCCTCCTCGTGCAGTGCTCAAAAGTTTCGACCGTCGCATCCGCCGCCGACCGTCGGCGACGTGCTGAATAACGACCCGAAGGCCGCCGGTTTTTGTGGCCACCTCTGGTGGGACGCCGATACGAAGCCGCCGCCGATGCTGCACGACGACCCCGCGGTGCGCCCCCCTCCTCTACAAACAGCGAGGAGGTTGCGAAGCTCACCTCTGATTCCCTCTGCCACCGCCTGCGCCCCCCCGGGCGACAGACGATGAACAGAGGA
>SKMT01000417.1 GCA_007120915.1 Myxococcales bacterium
GTTCTCCCTGCTGGAGTGGTACCGCCCCTGGTGCGAGGTCAACGGCGTCATCAACGACGTCGAAGCGCTGGTCACAGAAGTACTCCATGACCAAAGTCCCCGCCCCGTCGACTCACCGATCCGACGGATGACCATGCAGCAGGTCGTCGACGCCGCCTGTGGCTTCGACATCCTCGAGGCGCTCGACGCCGACGGGTTGCGCGAACAGATCCGTCGCCACAGCCTGCTTGGCGACCGGCACACCCAGGGGACTGGCTGGGACGAGATGTTCTTTGCGCTCACCGTCACCCACATCGATCCCTTCCTGGCCAAACAGGGCGCAGTATTTGTGGTCGACTGGCCAAAACCACTGGCGATTCTGGCCCGCGAAACCCCCGGAGATCCCCGAACTGCCGAGCGCTTCGAGCTGTACGTCGACGGGGTGGAGCTGGCCAACGGCTTCGGCGAGTTGACCGACGCCGACGAACAACTCGCCCGCTTCGAAGCGGACAACCGCGCCCGCCGCGACCGCGGCCGGCCCGAACTGCCCATCCCCCACCACTTCATCGACACTCTGCGCTGCGGCATGCCCCCCGCCGCCGGCGTCGCACTCGGCGTGGACCGACTTCTGGTGCTGGCCACTGAAGGCGCTGAGAAGTTGGGCGACGTCATGCCCTTCGCGGTGGTACGCACCGACGACGGGCTGAACTGGTCGTGAGTCGCGGGTCTTGGGTCTTGGGTCTTGGGTCGTGGGTCGTGAGTCTTGGGTCTTGGGTCTTGGGTCGTGGGTCGTGGGGACGCGGGGTCGTGAGGCCGTGAGCCACCAAGGGTCAATGGAAACTCCCCTGAAATCTTAGATAGCCGGAGGCGTCGTTCAGCCGGAGGCGTCCCTAATAGATGGCGGTGGCATAAGCACGGACGTCTTGGCGCCGTGGGTATTACCACCGACCATCGACGAACTACCAACCAATAACCAATAACCAATAACCAATAACCAACAACCACCAACCAAAAACCAACCCCTTGAAACTCAGGGGGTTGTGCGCTGATTTTACCTCAGTGATCACCGACCAACACCGGGGGGACCAGGTCTATGGCCGACACCGAAGCTACGTCCGAACCTCTGCACCTGGCGATCGTCGGCGGCGGCGTCGCCGGCTGTGAAGCCGCCCGCTGGGCCGCCGCAAACGGCGCCCGGGTCACCCTGTTTAACGCCGGGCTTCCCCTGGGGGGAACCTGCATCCATGTGGGCACCTTCCCCGCCCGGGTGCTCATGACCGCCGCCACCGACCACCACCGCGCCGCCCAGGCGCGGTTCGACGGGATCGATACCCATTCTGACGCTCCCGACTTCGCGGCACTCCAAAATGTCCAGCGCACCCTGGCCGCCCGCATCCGCCACCGCTACTACGACGAACTCCAGAAGCACCCCGGTGTCAATATCGTCGACGCCCCCGCCAGCTTCGAAGATCAAACCACCCTCACCGCCGCAGACAACACCTACGAGCCGGACCGGGTTCTTCTGACCCCCGGATCGCATTCGACCCCCCCGCCGATCCCGGGGCTCGACGATGTCGATACCATCGAACTCAACGATCTGGCCGGGCTCGACACGCTTCCCGACACGTTGACCTTCCTCGGCTGCAGCGCCGTCTCTCTGAGCTACGCGCAGGCGCTGAGCAGACTGGGCGGTTCAGTGACCATTCTCACCGCCGAACCGGGGTTGTTCGAGCCGTTTCATGGCCCGGACATCGTCGGGACCCTCACGGATATCCTGACCGATGAGGGCATCGAAGTCGCCGGCGGCGTCGACTTCGACTCTATCGCGACGCAAAACCAACAGGTCTACATCCGGGGCCAGGTCGACGGCCAACCCGCCGAATGGACCGCCGGCAAGATCGTCATCGTCGACCACCGCCGCCCCCGCATCGACACATTGAACCTGCAGCGCGCCGGGGTGGAGTTGACCGACGACGGCTACATCGTCATCGACGAATCACTGCAGACGACCAACGACCGGGTCTTCGCCGCCGGCGACGCCATCGGCCGCGGCGAACACGCCTACGCCGCCGCCTATGATGCAACCCTGGCGGCCCGAAACGCCATCTATCCCTCGCGTACCGCCGGCCACCCCACCGCCGTGCCCTACGCGGTGTACACCGACCCGCCGCTCGCCGGGGTGGGCTGGACCGAACCCCGTGCCCGCAACTCCGGGTTCGACACCGACGTGGCCACCACCACGCTTGAGCAACTGCCCGCCGGCAACGCCATCGCCCAGTCTCGGGGGATGCTCAAACTGATCCGGGACCGGCGCTCCGATCATCTCGTCGGCGCCCAGCTTATCGCCCCGCACGCCGCAGAGCTGATCATGGAGCTGGCGCTGGCGATCCGCTACGGGCTGACCACCGCCGAACTCAGCGCCCTGGTCCATCCCCCGATCTCGATTGGAGAGGCGGTCGCCCGCACCGCCCGCCGATTCTCGACGAACGGCTCCGGCTCCACACGCCAGCTCCCCCGTCCTCCGGCTCGTCCGTAACCACCACTGTGACTCCACCACCCACCACGAGTGATGATGATGAAACGCACCTGCTATCCGAAGATTCTGATTGCTATCACCCTGATGCTTTTCGCCTACGGCTGCGGGGCGTCCGACTCTGACGACGGCACCGATTCGCGCTCCTGCACCAGCCTGTCGGACTCCGGAGACGTCGACGGCAATGTCACGCTCACAGACGACGACTGCTACATGATCGACGACACCGTCGCCCTCACCCACGGGGAGCTGACCGTGGAGCCGGGCACACAAGTCTACTTCGGACCCGACGCCGGGCTGGTGGTCGAACAGACGGGCCGGCTCAACGTCGCCGGAACCACCGACAACCCCGTGCTGTTTCGCGGCGATCACGACGAACACGGCTTCTGGCGCGGCATCAAAATCGCCGCCGGTGGCACCCACCACATCGAACACGCCCATATCCAGCACGGCGGCTCCGCCCCCTGGGACCACGACAACTACCACGCCCGCGGCGGCGTCGTCGTCGACGACGACAGCGCTCAACTGACCGTGGGCGACGTCGAGTTCACCGACAACGAAACCGCCGCCGTCACCACCGTCGCCGAAGGAGCCGAACTCGACATCGCCCACAGCAGCTTCGCCGACAACGACACCCCCCTCCGGCTGCACCCCGACCAGGTCGGTGGGCTCGGCGAGGGGCTGGAATTCAGCGACCACCGCACCGAAGCGGTGGTCATCCACACCGACGGAACCGCCGCCGACAACGCTCACTGGCCGAAGCTCGAGCTTCCCTACCTGGTCGAAGAGCCCATCGAACTCTCCGCGACCATCTCCGTCGATTCGGGCACCGAGTTTCGGTTCGACCGCCACGCCGGCATCGACGTCAACGCCGGTGTGTTCGAGGCGGTGGGCACTGGCGACGATCCGGTGCGCTTTGTCGGCGACAACGACGTCTCCGGGTTCTGGCGCGGGCTTCGCTTCCGCAACGCCCCCGGCGAAGCGAGCCGACTCGAACACGTCGAAATCCTGCACGGCGGCAGCGAACACTGGGACCGCTCCTGGAGCAACTCCGCGGCGAACCTGCTGGTCCACGACGGCGGCCACGTCACCCTCAACCACGCCTACATCGCCCACAGCGACTACCACGGCATCAGCATCCGCGACGCACTCGTCGACGGCTGCACTGACATCGAGTACGAAGACCACCACCGCCACTCCCATCACACCTACGATGACGACGAGGACTGTCGGTAGGCGTTGGGCTCTTGGCTCTGGGCGCTTGGCGCTGGGCGCTCCTCGCAAACCAGAAGCTCCCCGGCGCCTGCACGGCTTCCCTCCCCA
>SKMT01000388.1 GCA_007120915.1 Myxococcales bacterium
CGGATGGACTCAAGGGGCTGTGCGGGAGGCGTGAGACGAAGGAAAAGGGAAGGGAAATCGGAAGTCGGAACTCGGAAGTCGGAAAATTGGGAGGGGTCGGGGCCCCTCCCAAACCCTTTACGTTCCATGCCTCGTGGTCACCTTCCACGCCCGCGAAGCCGTATCGTCGTCGTTGAACTGCCGGAGGTCAGACATGAATCGCACGGAATTGCTTGAAGCCGGATATTCGGAGGGGCCCATTGTCGCGTTGGCCGAGGAGACGGCCGAATTGCTGCGGGACAAGGGCGTCGGCGAAGAGGCGATCCGCCGAGATCTGCTGTCGATTGCGGAGCATCCGGACCAGCAGTTCGACGACCCGGATCTAGATGAACTCGCCGAGGTGGTGCGCCAGGCGCGGGTGTTTTCGGAGGATGGGCCGGCGCCGTGGCGGCAGTGGGGCACGGACATCGATCCGGAGGCGATCGCCCAGATGAAGCGCGCCGTGGAGTTGCCGATTTCGGTGTATGGAGCGCTGATGCCCGATGCGCATCGCGGCTATGGGCTTCCCATCGGCGGGGTGCTCGCCACCGAGGGGGCGGTGATCCCCTATGCGGTGGGCATGGACATCGCCTGTCGGATGAAGCTGAGCGTCTTCGAGATGCCCCCGGAGCGCATCGAGGACGATGAGCGCACGCTGAGCCATGCGCTCGAATATGCGACGTCGTTTGGGGTGGGAGCTTCGTTCGACCAGCCTCACGACCATCCGGTGCTGCACGAAGACTGGGACTTCTCGCCGGTGACCCGCAAGATGAAGCAGAAAGCGCGTCAGCAACTCGGCTCGAGTGGGTCGGGAAACCACTTCGCGGAGTTCGGAATTCTGACGCTGGAGCAGCCGGAGATGGGGCTGGAAGCGGGAGAATACCTGGCACTGTTAACTCACAGCGGCAGCCGGGGGCCGGGGGCCACCGTGGCTCAGCACTACTCGAAGCTCGCCAAGAAGAAGCACCCGGAGTTGTCGAAGCCCCACAATGCCCTGGCCTGGCTTGCGTTGGATTCGCCGGAGGGCGAGGAGTACTGGCGGGCGATGCAACTGATGGGCCGGTACGCGTCGGCGAACCACGAGGTGATGCACCGCGAGATCTCCGATCTGTTGGCGGCGCAGGTGATCGGCGGGGTCGAAAACCACCACAACTTCGCCTGGAAGGAGGAGTACGGGGGCCGAGAGGTGGTGGTGCATCGCAAGGGAGCAACACCGGCGGGCGACGGTGTGCTGGGCGTGATTCCGGGGTCGATGACGGCGCCGGCGTACGTGGTGCGAGGCAAGGGGAAAACGGCGTCGCTGAACAGTGCTGCGCATGGGGCGGGGCGAGTGATGTCGCGGCGCCAGGCGAAGCGGTCCATCGGCTGGGGACAGGTGCGACGGCAGCTCGAACAGAAGGGGGTGAAGCTGTTGTCGGCGGGGCTCGATGAGGCGCCGGATGTGTACAAGGACATCGACGAAGTGATGGATTATCAGAAGGATCTGGTCGATGTGGTGGCCAGTTTTAGCCCGAAGATTGTGAAGATGGCTCCGGATCGTTGAGGTGTGCGAGGTGCCGCTGCGTCCCTTCGGGACACCTTCCCACTCGTGCCTCGTGGGGAGGGAAGCTTCTGGTGTGCAACGTGCCCCTCCGTCCCTTCGGGACACCTCCCCACTCGTGCCTCGTGGGGAGGGAAGCCGTGCTGCCATCCACCGGTCGGAACACCCGACGAAAACCTGCAACGGTGGAGACCTGCACGGCTTCCCTCCCCGGATTCGCCGGGGAGGTGCCGGAGCGAAGCGTAGGCGGAGGGGCCCCTCACAAACCCTTTACGTACCAACGGTCGCCGATTGCATCGTCTTCAGTGCAATATCGGCCCCAGCCTCTCGAAGCGCTTCTCTCTCTTCCGAATTCACGGCCAGCCCAACAACCAATCCAAACCCGCCGGCTTTGCCGGCGGCGACACCGGACTCGGCGTCTTCGACGACGATGCAGCGCTTTGGCGATGCGTCCAGCCGGCGGGCGGCTTCCAGAAACATGTCGGGGGCCGGTTTCCCTGGCAGATCCAACTCGGCGAGGGTGGTGCCGTCGACGCGATGGTCGAACAACTCGTCGAGGCCCGTGATCTCGAGGACCTGGCGGGCGTTGCGGCTCGATGAGACCAGGGCGAGGCCGAATCCTTCGGCTTTGAGCCGGCGGATCAACGCCACGGTGTCGTCGAAGATCTCGATCTCTCCGCGTTGAAGGTGCTTGTGGTAGCGCCGGTTCTTCTCCATGCCCACCGCAAAGACGGTGTCGTAGCCCGGCGGGTCGTCTTCGGTTCCCTCGGCGAGTTCGATGTCCCGGCTTTTCAGAAAGCTGCGGATGCCGTCGAAGCGGGGCAGCCCGTCGACATAGCGGCGGTAGTCGGCCTGGGAGAACGGGGGTTCGTCGCCGGGCTGGCGGGCCAGAAGCTCGTCGAAGGTCTCCTTCCAGGCCGCGAAGTGGGCGGAAGCGGTGTCGGTGACGACGCCGTCGAGATCGAAGATCGCGGCGTCGAAGCGATCGCGAGAGAGTGTGAGTCGTTGGGGCATGGGAGCAAAGGTGGTTACGTAGCGCCGCGGGACAACATCACCACTGTCTGGTTCCGGCGCGATGTGGAGGTTCGGTCTCGGCTCACCCGCGCTTCCTTCCCTACGCTCCGGTCGCACGGGCCCACCGGGTGCACATCCACTGCTCACCAACAACCAGCAACTAACAACCAATAACCAATAACCAATAACCGACGGACCGTTTGAATAAACGGGTGTGCCAGCTAGTCTGAGCCAGTGAGACGACGCGAGTTGATTGCTCCCTTTTTTCGCGGAGATGGACGATGAGTGCCCGGCTGAGAAGATTGATGGTTTTCGCCCTGGCATTGGTGCTTGCAGCCCCCGGGTTGCAACTGATGTTTGCCGATGATGCGGAGGCGCAGAGAGTCCAGCGCGGTCCGGCCGTCGAGCGGAACGTCGACAATGACGATGACGACGATGACGATGATTCACCGCGTCGTCGTGGCCAGGATCGGTCACAGCAGGATCGTGGCTCCTCCAATGATTCGGACAGCGATCGGCAGCGTCCGCAGCAGCGCACGCGTCAGCGTTCGTCCTCCGGCAGTGACGATGACAGCGATTCATCGCGTCGTCGTGGCCAGGGTCGGTCGCAGCAGGATCGTGGCTCCTCCGATGATTCGGACAGCGATCGGCAGCGTCCGCAGCAGCGCACGCGTCAGCGTTCGTCCTCCGGCAGTGACGATGACAGCAGTTCATCGCAGAGCCAATCCGATCGCGTCCGCCCAAGCGACCGTCCGGGCCGCGCCCAGGACCGACGCGGAAGTGCTTCGGACGACAATGACGACGATGATTCGCGTCAGCGGGCGCGTCCGCAGCGCCGGCAGCAACAGGACCAGGCCGACCAACAGCAGCAGCGCCAGCGCCCGGATCGCGCGCCGACACGCCAGCGCGCCGACGATGATGACGATGACGACGACTCACCGCGTCAGCGAGCGCGCCCGCAGCGCCAGCAGCAACAGGATCAGGCCGACCAGGACCAGCAGCGCCAGCGCCCGGATCGCACCCCGACGCGACAGCGCGCCGAAGACGACGATGATGACGATGATGAAGAGCGCGGACAGGCCGAGCGTGTGCGTCCCAGTGACGACCGCCCGGGCCGCGCCCAGGACCGCCGGGGACAGGCTGCTGATGAGGACGACGATGATGACGAAGAGTCCGAACAGCGAGGGCGCCCGGACCGCCCGGATCAGGCCGACCAGCGTCGCCGGGGAGGGCCCCCGGAGGA
>SKMT01000516.1 GCA_007120915.1 Myxococcales bacterium
CCAGGTATGTCCGCTGTGATCTCATCGTCATTCTCCCATCGGGTAATGGACGCCACTTGCTACTAATTCCCACCCTTTATACCGTCAACATCGCTGATTGACTGCTCGGTCACTCTCACACCTCCCAAGACTCACGACCCACGACCCACGCCCCCACAACAGGGTTGCTTCTCACAGGGCGGATCGTACAGTTTCCATTGCCCCGTTCGTACGCTTGACCACTGTTTTTCAACTCCACTGACGCCTTATGACCGAACCGGCTGAGCACACTCCAGCCATCCACCCCGGCGACCAGATCCTGAAAGCGAAGCGGCGCCCCACGCCCCGTCTTGGCTTCGAACACCTGCCCCGGCCCGGCGGGCTGATCGCCGGCGGGCTGATCGGACTGTATGCCCTCAAACGCCGGGGGCTGGGAGGACTATTCGCCGCCGGGGTCAGCGCCGGGCTTCTATACCGAAGCGTGCGCGACAACGGGCTGGCCAACGGTGGCTGGCTGCGACGACTCTTTCACACCGCCGCCAGCCAGATGGTCCCCTTCGAACGCCAGATGATCATCGACCGACCTCCCGAAGAGGTCTACGAATTCTGGCGCGACCCCGAAAACCTGGCCGTCTATCTGCCCCGGATCCGAAATGTAGAGCAACTCCAGCAGAACCTGACCCGCTGGCAACTCAAGCTGACCGACTCACTGCGCATCCAGTGGACCGCCGAGCTGGTGGAGGACCGCCCCGGGGAACTGATTGTGTGGAAAACGAGAAACCCCTCCGATCTGTATCACGAGGGGTGGGTGCAGTTTCAGCCACGCCGTGGCGGAGACTCCACGCAGATGACGGTGCGACTGTATCTGCTGGCTCCCGGTGGCACACCGGGGGCGAAGGCGCTGCAAAATCTTCGCGAAGGACCGTTTCGGTTCTTCTCTGAGGACATGCAGCGGGTACGCGACATCCTGGAGAGTTAAGACTACTCCTGCTCTCCAACCGGCGGGGTGACCACCGGGCTTTCGGGCGGGGCAATGACAGACTCTTCCGGGCCAGTTCGCAGCGACTCCTCCACTGCGTTCAGAAACATATCTACCTCGAAGGGCTTCCACAGCACCCGTGTCGCCCCAAGTCTGCGCGCTTCCGTACGGATCTCCTCATCACGCACGCCGGTGACCAGCATCACCGGGGGCCTCAAGCGGCTCTCACGCATCCCCATCAGCACGTCGAGTCCTGAAAAGTTCGGCATCATAATGTCGGCGACCACCAGATCCGGAGGCTGGACATCCTCGCTGAACACCTCCGCGCCTGCGAGATGATTCAGCGCTTCCATCCCGTCGCACAACTCCACGACCGCAAACCCCTCCGAGCGCAACAGCGCCGCGATCAGTTCACGCACGTCACGGTCGTCTTCTACCAGCCACACACAGCGGCTTTGCTGTTCGGTCATGGTGTCATCCCGGGAAGATTCATCCGCCACCTGCTGTCGATGCATTATCATCGGGTGCTCCTGAACCTCTGCTGGTCATCATGCCTATCGACGGGTATTCGGTCTCCCCCGGTAAACACCGAAACATAAGCAGCAGCGATTCTGTTCCCGTCTTGTCTGATTCGCGCCCGGCGCCCAGCACCTGTAACCCAGCGCCCAACACCTGTAACTAACCCAGCACCCAGCGCCTACATACTCACGACAGTGAGCCTGTGCGAAACTCATCGGCGTCCTCGCTTCGCCCCCAGATGCACACCGCCGTCTCACCCCATCCCGGCGGAGGCTGCCACATCAGATCGCCCGGCAGCAACGGAGTTGTGTCGTCGGTGTCGCCGTCGAGCATCCGCTGTACAATTGCCAGACTCTCCAGGCCCACCTGCAGTTGATCGACCAACGCTGCTGTATCTGCAGAAGCCGCCAGATTCCTTCCGTGGGAGTGGGCCCGTTCAATCCGTTTTACCAACCGCCCCAGGCGAGGAGCCAGTTTCTGCAACTCCCTGACCCGTTCGGCGTGTTCGGCCACCGCCGGATCATCGGAGTTGTCGGCAAGCCGCTTGACCTTCATTCGCACCTGAAACAGCGCCTCCTTGATCTGAGGAGCCACCTCTTCGAGCTCGCCGAGCACCGGCCCGACGACCTCTTCGCATTCCAGGCACACCGACAGCCGAACCGCCGCCTGCTCCAGTTGTTTGACCAGAGGTCCTACCAACTGGGCTGCCTCTCGTTCCCGACCTCGCGTCACCAAATCGACGAGATTTGAGACGTGATCGCCGGAGGATTCAGCCAACCCAACCGGCTCGAACCCCCGGTCGCCGAACTCCATATCCTGCGCTTCGGCGCGGTGTAGCAACTCACCGAGCCTCTCGCGAAGCCCCTCGATCTCTTCGTCAATGATGTCGAGCGTCTCGTTGCCGTCGGTGGCACGAGTACAGACCGCCTCGAGTTGTTCGAGCGCCTCTTCCAGCCCCGCTACCGCCTGCTCGGGGATGGTCCGGGCCTCATCGAGAGCCTCTCCCCAAAGCGCCCGGGCCTGTTGTAGCCCCTCGCCAAGCGCATCGGTGGGAAGCTGCCTCTGCTCACGACGCGCGATCTGTTGTTCGGCCCGGTGCAGCGCCGTTTCGGCCTGTTCAACCAATTCGGCGATTCTCCGTTGCACCGGCGCGATCTCTTCGAGCCCCTCCACCGCCGTCAGGTACCCCGCATCCAGGTCGTTCAAAAGCCTCGACGCTCCCTGCTCGTAGCGGCCGGTCAACGGCAGCTCCAACGGCCGATCCGCTTCAATATCGCCCTCCTCCAGGCTCACTGACGTCTCCCGCAATATGCGCAACGCCTCTTCTAGCTTTCCGACGTTCAACAGTTTCGAACGCTCGTACAACGACCGGGCCTCGCCGACCAGATCTCGCCCCCGGTCATGCAGCAGAAACGCTCGGTTAATCCCGTCGGAAATCGCCCGATCCACCTCGGCATATTCTCCCTGCCAGAACTGCTCTCGACCATCGAAATACCACTCGTAGTCCTCCTGGAGCCGCTGCAGCTTCGACGCCGCCTGCTCCAGGCCGGTGTCCCAACCGCTCAGATCGTGGGTCAGAACACCCAGCGCCCGACGACGGCGCCGAAACCGCGCGCCCACCCATCCGAGCAACAGCAGGACAAACGCCGCCAGACCACCTCCGGGGATTGCACGGGCCAGAAAGAAATGGCGCACATCGCTGCGCTCCAATCTCGCCCGGGCCTCGCCGATGCACTCCCTGATTTCCAGCAGATCCGGCTGGCTGACCAGCCGCGCTTCTTCTGCCCTGGCCCGACACCTCTGGAGCGTCTCCATCGCCGCCGTCGGCCCCGCCCAGTCACGATCATCCCGGGCGTCGACGGTGGCGACCATCGACTCGATTTCATCGTCGAGCACATCCAGCGGCTCCACCCCATGAAGATACTGGCCGAGCTGAAAGTCGACCTGTTCGCTCACCCTGTCGACCTCCTCGAGCCCGTCGATCACCCCTGTCGGGTCGTCGTCGATCTCGTCGTCCACATCCAGCAGTGGTTCCACCTGCCCAAGCTCATCGGCAAGCTCGTCTCGCCGCTCGCTCTCTTTGGGAAGGCGATCTTCGAGTCGGCTTTCAACCTCCGAATAGCGTTCTGAAATCTCGGGCAATTTCTCTTCGGCGGCTTCCACCTTGTAGTCGTGCTCCACCTGAAGCGAGGCGAGCCGATGATCGAGGGCCTCCGCCAACTCACACAGCGCGTTGTCAAAGCGCACCCGCCCAAATTGTGTGGAGAACCTCGACCAATCGATGACGTCTTCTAACGCCCGGTCGGTCATCCCCTGGCGCTTCCACTCTTCACCAAC
>SKMT01000196.1 GCA_007120915.1 Myxococcales bacterium
AATCTCGTTGGCCACGAAGTAGTCGCGCCACACGTAGGTGATCACGGCGGTGCCGACGGTGAGCATGACGATGTGGCCGAGAAGCCGCGGATAGTTCATCTCGAAGATGCCCAGCACCAGAAGTGGGATCGCCGCGGAGGTCATCAACAGCCAGGCGCCCCCGAGGATGATCATAAAGATCACTCGCCCACCCCGGCCGATGTCGACATCAATGTTGCGGCGGATCTGCTGGAGTTCTTCGTAGTCGCGGCGCCGGTCGGAGAGTTTCTCCTCCAGCCTGTCGAGCCTCTGCTGCAGCCCGGGAGATGGCTCGGGTAGATCGGAGATCAGAAGTGAGGCGGCCTTGTAGGCGTCATTTTCGAGAGCCCGTTCGGCCATCATCTCCAACGCTTTTTGCAGCGACTCGGTGGCGCGGCGGTTGTCGGCGTTGATCTCGAGGGCCTGTTCGTAGGCGAAGCGGCACTCCCCGAAGGTGCGGTACAGAAGTCGCTCGTCGATCTCGTCGCCCTGTTGTTCCTGTTTGAGAAGCCGTTGGACTTCGATCAGCCGGGCGTCGCCGGTGGCGGCGAGCCGGCGCGACTGGCGCTGGCGCCGAAAGTCCACAAGCGCGTTGCGCATCTGGCGGGCATCGTCGAACCGCTGTTTCGGATCGGCGGCCATGGCCCGCCGGCAGATCGCGCGAAGCTCCGGGGGCACCGATTCATCCAGCGGCTCGTATTCGCAGCGGTACGCCCGGATCATCATCTGATACAGCGTCTCTCCGTCGTAGGGTGGGGTCCCTGACAGCGCTTCATAGAGGGTGGCGCCGAGCAGAAAGATGTCGCTGTGGATGCCCAGCTCTGTGCCGTCGCCCTCGACCATTTCGGGGGCCATGTAGGCGGGGGTGCCGGCGGGCTGGTCGACATCCTCGATGGAATGCAGTCGGCCGCTGGGGTCGGGTTTGAGGCTGACGGCGATGCCCCAGTCGAGCAGGTAGACCTCACCGAACTCGCCGAGCATGACGTTGTCCGGTTTTAGATCGCGGTGGATAATCCCGCGGCTGTGGGCGTAGGCGACGGCGTTGAGGATCTGCAGCAGGATTTCAACGTGCAGATCCACCGGGTCGTCGGACTCAAAGGCGTCGGGCGCGCGGGAGGGGTCGTCGATGATATCGAGCCAGGAGGTCCCGGCGATCTTTTTCATCACGATCAGCGGAGTGCCGTCGTCGTCGCGCCCCAGGGTGTGGACGGGCACGATATTGGGGTGTTCGAGTTGGCCGGTGGTCCAGCCCTCTCTGAGCACGACCATCCGGGCCATTTCGCTGTCGGCGTCGTCGCGCACCTTTTTGACGGCCACGTCGCGCCCAAGCGGGATCTGCTCGGCGAGTTCCACCCGGCCCATCCCGCCCTCGCCGATGGTGCCTTTGATATCGAGTTCAGGCAGCGAAGAGGGGTCTTCGTCGCCGAAGAGGTTGGGAAGTCGCTCGGCGAGTTCGCGGGGAGTGTGGCCGGTGGGGGTCCGGCGGGTGCGCACGGTGATGGTGCGCGCCTGTTCGACGGGCCGGTCTTCAAGGCCCATGGTCTCCCATTTCAGTGTCAGTTCACCCGCGGGGTCGGCGTGGGCTTGCTGGTCCATGAGTTACTCAGTCGTCGGGGATCGAACAGTCAACACCGGTCCAGCCCGGGTCACAGTCGCAGTTGCCGTTTACACAGGTACCGTTGACGCACCCGGAGGGACAGTCTTGCTGGGAGCAGTCGATGCCGGTCCAACCGTCGTAACATACACAGCTTCCGTTGACACAGTCACCGTTTCCGGAGCAGTCATTGGGGCAGTCGCCCCCGCCGTTGTCGTCGGGAATCGAGCAGTCGATCCCGGACCAGCCATCGTCGCAGTGGCAGGTGCCGTTGATGCACTGACCGTTTCCGGAGCAGTCATTGGGGCAGTCGCCCCCGCCGGTGTCCTCCACGGAGCAGTCCGGGCCGATAAATCCGTCATCGCAGTCGCACTGGCCGTTGATACACTCGCCGTTGTCGGAGCAGTCGTTGGGGCAGTCCGGATCGTCTTCGTGGGTCGCGCAGTCGGGGCCCAGATAGCCGTCGTAGCATTCGCATTCTCCGTCGACGCACTCTCCGTTGCCAAAGCAGTTGTCCGGGCAGGGCTGGATGCAGACCATTTCGTCCTGGTCGCACTCCATCGTTTCGCAGTCAGTGCGGATCTCGCAGGATTGACCGACTTCGCAGGGCTCGCAGGACCCACCGCAGTCGACATCGGTTTCATCGCCGCTTTTTTCGCCGTCGAAGCAGTGCTCCGGCGGGTTGTCATCGTTGTCGTCGTCGCCGGTGTCATCGTCGGCGTCATCGCCGGCATCTTCGACGCCGGCGTCGTCTTCGGTGCCCACGTCGCCGATCTCCTCGGGGTCCCCGTCCCCGGAGCAGGCGATCGCGAAGGTGAACAGCAAGATGGATAGCAGTGTCAGAAAACGGTGATGCATCGATGTGGGCCCCTGTTGCGGGCGGGGTTTTCGGACGCACCACAGAGTGTGACGGCGAACCACAGAACTTCAAGTGAACCGCAGCGAACCGCCAAGGGGCCAAGGAAAACCAATTGGAACCGCCAAGGACGCCAAGAACGCCAAGGAAAACCAGGAGAAAACCAATTGGAACCGCCAAGGACGCCAAGAACGCCAAGGAAAACCAGGAGAAACAAATAAATGGGGCCGTGCTTGTTCGTTCGGTGTGAATGTTCCGACCAATAGGGCCGTGCTTGTTCGTTTGGTGTGAATGTTCCGCCCAGTGCCCAGCGCCCACCGACCACCGAGCACTGATTTCTCGAACCTCAGTCCCCCGGGCAGCCTGAACTGCGGCTGGCCCGGGGCTACGGGTCGAGCGATGAACCTCCACGGGTCACACCGCCCAGCGCCCAGCGCCCAGCACCCAGCGCCCAGCACCCAGCACCCAGTGCCCAGCGCCCAGTGCCCAGTGCCCAGCGCCCAGCGCCCACCGACCGACTATAACCCGGCGCCGGCGGTGGTGTCCCGACCGCGGACGGTATGCCAGCCGTATTCGACGGCGTGTTTTACGGCCGACCAGTCGCCGTGGATCTGGGAGGTCCAGCCGTCGCGGGCGAAGGGTTCGATCTCGGTCCAGTTCTGGTTGTTGAATCCGCGGTGTTCGGCGAGGACGACGCCGAAGTGGTAGGCGCGGGCGTAGTGGCTGAAGGGAAGTTCGGTGTCGGCGAAGTTCTGTTCGTAGTGGTGTCGAAACGATTCTTCGAAGCGGTCGAGGATCAGGGGGGTGTCGCCGACGACCCGGGGGCCTTCGAGGGAGGAGGTCGATTCGGTGTCGGGCCCGGGGGCGGTGGGGTCGGCGTGGGCGCGGCGGCTTAGACCGGTGGCGTCGCCGGTGTCGTGGTCGCCGATGAGCCGTTCGCTGTCGGCGCGGCGAAATTGTCGTTCCACATGTTCGTTGCGGTGGATGCCGCCCTCGTCGATGGAGCCGGGTTGTCGGTCTTCGTCGCCGGTGGTGTGGCTGAACATCAGGTGGCCCGACGCCGGCAGTTGCGGGGCTGCGCGAAGCCCGAAGTGGGCCATGGTTTCGCGCAACGGAGCAATCCGTCGTTCGTCGCAGGAGACGACCACCAGTGTGGCCCCGGCGCGGATCTGGTCGGCGAACTGTGCGGCCTGTCGGCTTGCTACGCCCAGCAGCACCAGGTCTTCGGCGTGAAGTTCATCGGCGTCGGGCACGCGGGTGAAGTCGGCGTCGACGACGATGGTCTCGAATCCTTCCTTGCGGAGGGCATCGACGAGGCGGTTGGCCTCCACTGCGGTGTCGAACAGTGCGGTACTCTGCACGAGCATGATTACCTCACGGGTTGAGTGATCGGTGAGAGAGTGTGAAACATGAACGCAGTTCGGCAGATGCCTAACGACTTGAGACCGGAGAACACTGATGACCGTGAAGGTTGAGCGCAACGATGAGGTCTGGACCGTCATCCTGGACCGGCCCGAGGTACGAAATGCCGTGGATCGGGCCACAGCCCGGCAGTTGGCGGAGGCATTTCGCGAATTCGAGGCCGATCAGACAGCCCGGGTCGCCGTGTTGTGGGGCGAGGGCAACAACTTCTGTGCCGGCGCCGATCTGAAGGCATTTGCCCAGGGGGAGGGCAATCGGGTCGAGCCGGAGGGGGACGGGCCGATGGGGCCGACGCGCCTGGAGTTGTCGAAGCCGGTGCTCGCTGCCGTTGAAGGGTATGCTGTGGCCGGGGGGCTGGAGTTGGCGCTGTGGTGTGATATGCGCATCGCCGACGAGACGGCGGTGTTCGGGGTGTTTTGTCGCCGCTGGGGGGTGCCGCTGATCGATGGCGGGACGGTGCGGCTGCCGCGGGTGGTGGGCATGGGCCGGGCGATGGAGTTGATCCTGACCGGTCGTGCGGTCCACGCCGATGAGGCGCTTCAGATCGGGCTGTGCAACAGGGTCGTGGAGCCGGGCGAGGCCCGAAACGAGGCGGAACAACTGGCGCGGCGCATCGCCGCCTTCCCGCAGGCATGTATGAGAAGCGACCGGCGTTCGGCCTATCGTCAGTGGGGTATGGACGAGGCCGATGCGCTGGCGATGGAATTCGAACGGGGCCAGAAGGTCGTTGAAGAGGCACGAGAAGGAGCGAAACGATTCGCCGGCGGCGCCGGGCGCGGTGGAAGGTTCGATGAGAGCTGACCGTTGTTGAAGTCGGACTTATGGCAAAGCGACTTACAGAATTTGAGATCGAGGATCGGATCCTCGACAGCCTCCGGGGGCGAGAGGGGGTGGCGACGGCAGGTGATGTCGCCGCCGATACCGGATTGGCGCTCGAAGAGGTCGACCAGGTGATGCGCCAGATGGTGCATCAGTACAAAAGTCACCTCGACGTCGACGACGAGGGCAATCTTCTGTTCCGGTTCGATCCGTCGTTTCAGCAACGGGGTCACAGCCCGGGGCGGTGGTGGCACGAGTTCAAGAAGAAAGCATGGAAGGGGCTGACCCTGGCGTTCAAGGGTTGGATCATGGTGATGCTGGTGGGCTACACGGTGGCCTTCGTAGCGCTCCTTGTTGCTTTTGCCATCGCCGGGATTGCCGCGGCGGCCAGCTCTGACTCCGATGCCGGCGGGGAGATGATGTTGCTGCCGTTCTACCTGATTTTGCGGGTGCTGGAGGTGATGTTCTGGATCAGCCTGATCGACTCGACGCACCAGCAGCGCCCGCGGCGGATGCGCCGGGGCCATCGGATGGGTCGATCGATGCATGGAAGGGGGTTGTTCGGATCTCCGGGGATGGGCCGGCGCCGCGGTGGTGGGCTGATGAGCCGGATGCGCCAGAAGAAAAAAGAGAAGCCCTCCGAGCCGTTTTACAAGAAGGTGTTTCGCTATGTGTTCGGTCCCCAGACCGACAGTGATCCACTGGCGATGGAGAAGGCGTTCGCCCGATTTGTGCGTGAGAACAACGGGCGGGTCACCGCGGCGGACTGGGCGGCGAAAACCGGGTCCAGTCTACAGGCGGCAGAGAATGCGTTGACCGCCAGCGCGGTGCGGTTTCAGGGCGATGTAAATGTGACCGACGACGGGGTGCTGGTGTACACCTTCGATCAGTTGCGGGTCACCAGTGAGACCGACACCGATGACGACGGCAAGGTGCTCGACCCGATCTGGGAGCGGCCGGTTCGCCTGGCTCCACTGACGGGGAAAAATCCGAAGAAGACGGACCGCTGGATCACCATTCTCAACGGCTTCAACCTGACGATGGGAGCGGTGGTGCTGGGCAGCGTGGTCAGCCTGGCGTCGCCGGTGGCCATCGGGCTGGGGTGGATTCCTCTGGTGTTCAGCACCCTGTTTTTCGCGTTTCCGCTGGGCCGGATGGTGCGTCGGCGGTTCAAGAAGAAGAAGATCGAGCGCGAAAACGAGCGTCGACGCCTGATCGAGGCGGTGTATCTGTCCGCCGAAAAGAGAGAAGAGAGGGCGGTAGACGGTCAGATCTTCGAGACGTCCGACACCGGCGATGTGGTCGCCCGGCAGTTCGATGCCGAGGTGGATGTCAACGACGCCGGCGATGTCTTCTATCGGTTTCCCCGGGTTTCTCGACAGCTTTCAGCCGGTGAGCAGGCGCGCAGCCAGGCGACCGCAGAGCTGGTCTTCGGCCAGACGATCTTCTCGTCCGACGAAGAAGAGATGTCGCTCGAAGAGGCAGAAATGGAAGAGTTCGACCGTCGTCTCGCCCGGGAGTTGGGCGGGGAGGTCGAACTCGATTTCGATCTGGAATGGGAAGAGCTTCAGCAGGAAGTCTCAGAGGCGGTGCAGTCCTGATGCAGTGTTCAAAACGGACTGCTTACATCCCGCCGCCGAGTTCGGCGCCGAAGAAAAACCGCACCATCATCACCACAAAAGGTACGGCAAAGCAGGCGGCGATGGTCACCGGTACTACCCAGGGGGCCTGGTGGATGGGGCCGTCTCCGTCGTGATCTCCAGCCATGATGCTACTCCTGTGGATGCAGGGTCGTTCAACAGTCATTTGTGCGGGCGCATGCTGCACGATCCGGGCGTAGATGTAAAGAGGGTGCTCTGGGCGCTGGGCGCTGGGCGCTGGGCGCTGGGTGCTGGGCTCTGGGTGCTGGGCTCTGGGCGCTAGGCGCTAGGCGCTGGGTGCTGGGCGCTGGGCGCTGGGTGCTGGGTGCTGGGCGCTGGGTGCTGGGCTCTGGGCGCTAGGCGCTAGGCGCTGGGTGCTGGGCGCTGGACTCTGGGCGCTAGGCGCTGGGCTCTGGGGGCCTGGAGAGTTGTATTTGCACCCCGGTGGGCCCGTGCGACCGAAGTGAAACGCAGGGAGCGCGGGTGGACAACGATCGATCAACCACCAGAAGGGGCAATACCTGTAGCGATTGGATTCGTTGGGGGATCGGAGAAGATGTTTAGGTTTGAGTCGCCGCGACAACACCGAAACCCTCCGTTCGGGAGCAAGCTATGGCGACGACGATGAAAGAAAAGGGGCAATCGAGCATTGCGCTGGCGCTGGGAGTGATCGGCGGGGTGCTCGGTGTGATCGCCGGGGTGATTGTGATGGCCGTCGGTGGGGCGGGGATGCTGATCGCGCCGGAGGGTGGTGGAGCTGTGGTCGGATTGGGCGCCGCGGCGGTGGTGCTGGGGCTTGCCGGAGGTGCCGGGGGCGTGGTCGCCGAGGAGTCGCCGGAGGTGGCGACGGTGGTGATGGCGCTGGCCGGGCTGGTGGGATTCGTGGCAGCGACGGTGTTCTGGATTCTGCCGGGGCTGCTTCTTTTGGCGGGTGCCGGTTTTGCCTGGGCGTCGCGCCCTGAGCCACAGCAAACGGCGTAGGGCCCGTCCATCAGGAGGTCCAGCCTCGTTTGTGCCAACTGAAGGCGACGTAGGCGCACTGCAGCACGAAGGGGAAGGTCAGCACGAAGACAAACAGGATGTCGCCCAGAAGATGGTAGTCGATGGTCAACGCGCCGAAGTAATTGTCGATGAACAACCCGAGCGCGAAGGCGAATACGAAGCCGACCACGCCCACCGCCCAGATGCGCATCTTCCACAGACTCGGCTTGTTGAGCTTGATCCCTCGGCATTTCTCCAGCAGCCAGGAGCTGGCAGCCGCCACCAGCGCGGTGACCAGGTAGATGGTCAGCACCGTCATTCCGGCGGTCAGCAGCAGCCCGGCCAATATGTCGCCTTTGCCGGCGCCGCAGGCAAGCGCAACAGCGGGGGTGAGCAACAACGCGGCGAAGACACCGCCGGCGGGAATCGTCTGACGGATGGAGGATTGCATCATCGACCTCGTCGAAAAAAGGCAGTCGCCGGGCACGCCCCATGATGATGACAACTCCCGGTGAGGAACGCAAAGCAAGGGCTCAACCGATCCCCGTAAGCCCGTCAGGTGTAACCAAAAGGAGATGTGGAGATACTGGAGATAGGGGGGGATAGGAGAGGGAAATGATCAAAATTGGACGATCGGCGCAAATTCCTTATACTTAATTACAGAAGCGAGCGGCACGACAGCGATGGAATGCAAAAAAAGTTCGCGTCTGTGGAAGTTGGAACGGATGCTGCATGTTGATCAAATAGCAGAGGCCGCCGGGTCCTCTCGGGCAGCAGTTTGAAGACAGTTGTCTGGAATGCCGGTTTTGCAAGCTGTGACGCTCCTCCAGTAAAGGAGACGACGATGCTGCCGGATTACATCATCTACGATCAACTCAAAAAAGAGCGCCAGAAGCGGCGTCGCCCGCGACCGCGCGTCGAGATCGAGAAAGAACGGCCTCCCATGCCGCGCCCCGAGTTTGACGGGTCGGAAGATGAGGAGGACGAGCAGTCCGATCGCGGAGTTGAGATTATCCAGATCTGAACTGCTGCCGAACCGACACTAGAACGCAACGAAGCCCGCGGGCACCCTGGTGATGGGTGCCTGCGGGCTTTTTTGTGTTCAGACGATGGTCGTTGTGCTCAGTACCAGCGCAGATAGACGTTGCCTACCAGGGTGTCGAAGTCGACCATCCGGTAGAAGTGACGGGTGTACCCAAAGCGCATCCCGGCGGCGATGGTGCCGTCGAGGAAGTACTCGATACCCAGCCCCAGCTTGGTGGACAGTCCCAGCTCCTGGTGACGGCTGGTCTCACCGCTGGCGGTGACGGTGTCGGTGAAGGCGTATCCAAGCCCGAGGCCGGCGTCCAGATACAACCCGTGGACGATGAAGATGTTGGCCATGGCATTGGCGGACCACTGCTGGTGGTTGACGCGATTGCTGTGCACGTCGGTCAGGTGGATCCAGTTGTTCAGTTCAGCGCCGAACACCAGATTGTCGGTGGCGCCGCCACCGATGACCAGGTGGGGGGCGAAACCGAAAGCTCCTCCACGTTCGATGCCCGTTTCGAAGGCGTCGTCACCGTGGTGGACGGCGCCGGGGCCACCGCCGACACCACCGCCGACAAAAAAGCCGTGGCGGTCTTTGTATCCCTGGATAGCCCAGGCGGAGCTGGCAGAGAGCAAAAAGGCGAGGGCGATTAATCCGGCGATGATACGTCGCATGGCAGTCCTTATCGTCATTACAGGGCGAATGATCCCGGCCGATGTTGGATCCCGGGGCGTCCCGTTCAGGGACGAGCTAGCGAACTCTAGAGAAGTTGACGAGATGAAACCCTCGAGAATTCACTTCGATTTCTCGAAAGTCGTCATCATTGCCAATTTCGACGTCGACCTGGTGGGTGCCTTCGTCGAGTTGAAGCCGCACCAGGTGTACGCCGTCGGGCAGTGAGGTCCAGCTACGTGTGTCGGGGGTGTCGGCGGCGGCCAGCGAGGCCTGGAGCCCGGCTCCGGTAAGAAAGCCGAGCAGGCCGGCGCCGGGGATATCTGCGGCTTCAGCGATGCCTTCGACGATCGCTCCGGTGGCAGCGCCGGCGACGGCCCGGGTGACGGCCCGCGAGATCCCGGCGGCCAGAGCGGTGGCGGCGATCAACTCCCAGGCCGCCTCTACCTGGTCACCGATGGCGATGGGGTTGGTCAGCCGAAGGCGACGATCGCCGACGGCCAACAGTGTTGATGGCCTGGCGGTGGGGCCATCACGGGTAAGCCGGGTGGTGTTCAGCCAGTTGAGCTCTCCCGCCGTATAAAGGCGCATAGCCTGTTCGGCGGTGTCGGCCTGGAAGTGCAGCGCCGTGTAAGGAGAGCGTTCGCTGTAGCGAAGCGCATCGCTCAGAGAGATGCGTTCGGCCTGCAGGTAGGGGACCATCCCGGTCTGAATGACGATGAGGGTGTCGCCGGTCTGATAGTTCTCGCGGTACTGGCTGCGGTCAAGCCGGGGGCGCTCAGAGGCGCGCTCCAGCAGTGGGTCGGCCTGGCGTTGTGCCTCCCCGAGTCCTCCGCCGCTGTAGCCGGACACGGCGATCAGATCGATGAGCCGGTGATCGTCTGCTTCGGGCCAGATGCCGTACAGATAGGCCAGGGTGTAAAACCGGGCGGCGTCGCGGTAGTTTTCGTCCGCTTCGAAGGCCGCTCCGGCCAGATAGTTGCCCAGCCCCAGCAGTTCCGGGATCAATTCGGCGGAGCCTTCATCGAGGTGATAGCGCTGCAATACATCAAAGCGGCGAGCTTCGACCCGGGCGCTGTTGTGCTGGCCGGCAGCCATGAAATTGATCATGTTCTGGGTGTTGAGCAGAAGCCGCTCGTGAGGAGGTGCGCGATAGGGGCCGGTGTCGTCGCTGTAGACCCACTGCAGGATGTTGTCTGCGGTGTCGCTGTCGATGTCGAGCCATTCGAGCCGGTCGTCGATGGCCATCATGTCGCGGGCGGCTTCTTCGTAGTAGCCAAGCGCCTGCAGCGCGGAGGCACGCTCCAGAAGCAGCAGGGCGTTTTCGTTGTCCAGATCCTTGGGTTGTTCGTCGAAGTCCTCCACGTCCAGGTGGCGGTTCAGCTCATGGACCGCCCGCTTGGCATCGGACTGGGAGACGGCCGTGCGTGATTCACGGATCTGCTCGGTGTAGCTTGCGCAGCCGACATTCGATGCCAGCGCGAAAAACAGAAACGACAGCAGGACGCAAAACGCAGCGAACCGGCGGCGAGAAGATTCGCCGCCGGTCGGCGATGGCCGAGTCACTGGATGGTATGAGCTGGTGGAATCCATAACACAGCCAGAAGCAGTAGTTTCCGCAGCAGCTCCCCACCGGCGACGACTGGAACCATCATCGCCATTCGGCCGCCGGTGGAAAGCGAAGTGTTACCGAATCAGGCCTTTCGTAATGTTGGATTCGTGCTGGAATCCGACCTGACCGGTTTCAACATTGATGACCTGGACGAACATAAAGTACTGAACCCGGCGCTGGTCATCGACTCGCTCGGCGACATCGTAGACGCGCCCGGTCACGAAGTACTGTGCGCCCATCTGGCGGCCGTACTGCACCACTTCTGCAGGGTCATAAGCATCGTGCTGCTGGCGCTCGACCTCTTCGATCAACTCCGGCTGGTCGCGGTGGCTGATGACGTCGGCGGCGGAGCGGTTGACCAGGTCGGTCTCAAAGCGGGTCAGAAGCGCATCGAGTCCATCATCGATGTGCTCGCTGGTTTCGTTGCGCATCGGAAAGATGGCCACGTTGGGGCTGTTTCGGGCCCGATCCCACTCGCGCGCCATCTCGCTGTTGAGCAACTGATGGATATTGTCCTCATACAGCCGGTCCAGATCTCGGCGATCCAGCCGCATGCTCATCGTATATTCATCGAGCCGCGGTTCGTCTTCATCCCGGACGTACTTCGGTTCACTGGTGCAGCCGACACCGGCTATCAGCAGCGTGGCCGCAAGGGTGAAAACCATTCCGAGGCATACAGTTTTGGTAAAGTGTCTCACGGCGAAAGTCCTCTTCGATTCCTGGATGAAATTAGCAGGCGGATACATGGTAATACCATTGGATTGGAGAAGCAACGGCGGGCCGACCTTTCAGGTCGTCAGACCGTTCTGGTAGGGTGACTTCCCAGCGTCGATCAATGTTCTCTGAAAGATGGTCACACATCATGAAAAACCGGTGGTTCGTAGTTGTGGTTGGTGTCGTCGGGCTCCTTCTGGCGGGGGCCTGTTCATCGGAGACGGAAGCCGAAGCACCGACACTGAGCGTAGATGTCGACTCTCACGTCACTTACACCGCCAACGAGGACCGAGTACGCATCGAACTGCAAGCCTCAGACCCGCAGGGTCAGTCGCTGCAGTTCGATCTGGTCGAAGGTCCCGACGCAGCCGAATTTTATACGTTCGACACCAGTGCCGTATTCAACTGGACACCTCACGCCGGTGATATCACCGAACACGATCCGCACCGGCTGGTATTCTCGGTGACCAACGAGGCGGGCAAGACCGCGGAGCGGACCGTCTACGTCGAGGTGGTTGGCACCGGCGGGGCCTATTTCACGAACAGTGCCAGCCAACTGTATGACCCCTCCTCCGGTCAACCCCTGATGTTTGAAGTGGAAGTGCAACACGACGAAGCATCGTCGGTGCATCTGGATATGCCCTCCGAGACCGCTCCCGATGGGGCGATGTTTGTTCAAACCGGAGAGTTTCGCGGCGAGTTTGAGTGGCAACCCTCACCCAGTCAGCGCGAACAGCGCACCCACACGGTGGTGTTTGAAGCCGATGACGGCGATGAGATCTACGACCAGGAGGTGACGATCATTTTCCAGAACGTCGACACCGGGCAGGCGCCCGGCGACGGTGAGGACGACTTCTGTGATGATCTGCCCATCGATCACGATCCGGTCCCGGTCGGTGAGGGCTCGTCGAGTTACTCGGTGGAGGCGGACATCGTTGACACCAGTCGCGACTGGGAGGAGGCGGTGCTGTCCTGGACCTTCGATGATCCGCTCGGTGAAGAGCCGGAGTGGGATTCAACAGAGATGCAGTTGGAGGGCGACCGCATCAGCGGGGAGATTCCGAACCCGCTGCTTTCGTCCGGGGAGGTCGTTGAGGTCTCCTATTCGATGTGCGTGTTCGACGGGACGACCCATGAAGAGGGCGTGATCTGTGGGCCCGAGGAGTTTTTCTTCCGGTTTGCCGCCTATTCGCCGGATGACGACGGCTGTGTGGGCGACGGACAGGATCTCAGCGATCCGAGCCGGGCCGCCGAGATGTCGACGACCCAGTGGGAGTCGTTTCGGGTGTGCGAAGATGAACCGAACTACCACCGCGTCGAAGTCGGAGAGGGGGAGTACGGTGAGGTGGCGATCTCCTATCCCGTCGAACGCAGCCCCCAGATCGAGATGCACCACGACGGTGCACCCCTGGAGGTGATGGACTTCCCCTGTATTGGACTCGCCATCGGGTTCGTCGAAGAGCCCGGCACCATCGAGGCGAATGTCGTCGACGATCATTTCCCCTACCACATCACAGCATTTGTCGAAGATCTCGACGGAGGCCAGTGCCTGGTGGAGTACGATTCGCCGCAGGATGCGAAAGTGGTCGACGATCCGTTCTTCGTTCTGGACGACCAGCAGATCTGTGATGACGCCGACATCGACGTCTACGCCATCGATGCCCTTCGGGGCGACGAAATCGACGCGTATTACACATTCGATCCCGCCGCCGCCGATCTGGGAATGGGGCTGTATGCACCGTCTCAACAGGACGAGATCGTCGACGGGGGCGACGGGGTGGTACACGCCGATCCGAGCGATGGAGACGACTTTTTCATCCACCAGGCCACCGAGACCGGGCAGTACTACGTGGTGGTTTACTCCGCGGGGATGCCCGGGTTCTACGATATTTCGACAGGGCGGATCTGCCAGATCGATGACTCCTTCGCCGGCAACCACAGCTTCGATGACGCCGAAGACCTGCAGTTGGACAGTTTTCCGGATCTGAAGGGCTGTGCCGGGACATCGGACTGGTACAGCTACACCCACGGTGGCAGCAGCCTGGAGTTGGTTGCCGCGCGGGTGTACGTGTACGAGGGTGATGGCGAATCGGTGCAGTTGAACGTCTACGACGA
>SKMT01000031.1 GCA_007120915.1 Myxococcales bacterium
ATCAGCGCCCGGGGTCGAATGCCGACGAACGCCGTGACCGTGGCTCCTGAGCAGGTTCGGGCGCGCAGTTCAGCGGCCGACTGGGGTAGCGAGGGCGCCTTCGGCCCCTCGAACGGAGGTGCGCGACACCACCGGAGTTGTGTGGCGAGGATTCGTCCGTAGATTTAAACGGTCACGCCGGTCAACGATCCGGTGTGGTCAATCGCAATTTAGCAGGGGGGAGTGATGAGATGTTCGCAGACGTTCGATCGGATGTTCGTGGGGTTTGCGGCGCTGGCGCTGCTGGTGGCCACTGGTTGTGAGCCTCCGCCACCGCCGGAGGAGCAGCCCGACGAGGTGGAGATGGAGCTGCAGGGCGATGCCCAGGCCGGTGCCCAGGTGTATGACGCGCAGTGTGCGGAGTGCCACGGCCCCCAGGGGGAAGGTGACGGTCCACTGGCGGAGACGCTGGACCCGGCGCCGCGGGCTCTGACGGAGGTGGAGTTGGACGCCGAGCATGTGCGCACGATTACCCGCGACGGCGGTGAAGCGGTGGGGATGTCACCGGTGATGCCGGCGTTCGATGCGGTGCTCGATGACGACGAAATTGAGGATGTCACCGCCTATGTGATGCAGTTGGGCCAGGATAATCCTGCCGGGCAGGAACAGCCTGCCCAGCAGGACGCACCGTCCCAACAGGACGAACCGGCCCAACAGGAACCCGGGGAAGAGTAATCGCTACGCCGACAGGGAGGTGCGAAGCGCCTCGATGCAGCGGTGCATCCGCGCTCGATCGACGATGGCCACCCGGATCGATTGGGGCAGCCCGTAGCCGTGCATCGGGCGCACCAACACGCCGCGTTGTTTCATCCGGTGGGCCACTGGTTGGGCGTCGCCGGGGGTGTGCAACAGCATGAAGTTGGCCTGGGTCGGTGTGAACTCCACGCCGGCGGGTTGCAACTCGGCGAGCCCGTCGATGAAGGCCCGCCGACCCTCTTCGGTGCGGCGCACCACATGGTCGACGTGGTCGCGGTCCTTGAGGGCGGCCGGCGCGGCGGCCTGGGCGACCCCGTTGCAGGTGAAGGGTTCGCGAAGCCGGTGCATCCATTCGATAAGAGGCGCAGGGCCGATGCCGTAGCCGATGCGCAGCCCGGCGAGCCCGTGGGCCTTGCTGAAGGTGCGCAGCACGACGAGCCGTTCGTGGCAGTCGCGCATGGTCAGCGCCGAGGCGTAGTCGTCGGCGCGAGCGTACTGCACGTAGGCTTCGTCGATGACGGCGATGACGTGGTCCGGAAGTTTCTGGAGGAATGCCCGCATCTCGTCGGCGGGCACGTAGGTGCCGGTGGGATTGTTGGGGTTGGCGATGAAGGCGAGCCGGGTAGTGTCATCGACGGCGTTGAGCATCGCCTCGGTGTCGAGCCGAAACCCCTCGCCGACGGGAACGCGGCGCACCTTTATACCTTCTCCACGGCAGACCAACGCGTAGATGATGAATCCGTAATCGAAGGTCACCGCCGAGTGTTCACCGCGCTCGCAGAAGGTGCGTGCGAGCAGGGTGATGACCTCGTTGGAGCCGTTGGCGGTGATGATCTCGGCGGGGTCGATGTCGTGAAACCGGGCGATGGCCTCGCGCATCGCGCCGGCGCCGCCGCCGTCGGGATAGTAGCATGCGGCACCGGCGGCCTGCCGGATCGCCTCGACGGCCCAGGGGCTGGGCCCGAAGAGGTTTTCGTTGCTCGACAGTCGCAGTACTTCGTCGACCTCGAGTCTGCGACGCAGCTCCTCAAGGGGCTCGTCGGGTCGGTAGGCGACCAACTGCCGGATTCGTTCGCTGACGAGAGCGTGGTTATTCATCGCCGTCTCCTGCAACCAGGGCGTCACCAAGGGGTTCGAAGTGCGCTGAAAAATGACGCAGCACCCGGGGGGCGTCGGTGATCTGAAGCCCCCGGATGCGATGTCGGATGGAGTGGACGTACTCGATGACCTCCGCCAGGTAGTCGACGTGACTCTGGGTATAGACGCGCCGGGGAAATGCCAGCCGAACCAACTCCATGGGAGCCGGTTGTTCGGTACCGTCGGGGGTCATCCCGAACATCACGGAGCCGATCTCGACGGAGCGGATACCTCCCTCCAGATACAGCGTCGCCGACAGTGCCCAGGCGGGATATTCGAGCGGGGGGATGTGGTCGAGCATCGCAGCGGCGTCCAGGTATACGGCGTGGCCGCCGGGGGGGCGCATAATGGGTACGCCGGCGCCGATGAGTTTGTCGCCCAGGTAGGCGACGGACCGGGCGCGATAGCGCAGATAATCCTCGTCGAGCACCTCTCTTAGCCCCACAGCCAATGCCTCCAGGCTGTAGCCGGCGAGCCCGCCATAGGTGGGAAATCCCTCAGTGCGGATCAGTTCGTTTTTGCAGCGGTGTGCTAACTCGTCGTCATTGAGCGCGAGAAATCCGCCGATGTTTGCCAGCCCGTCCTTCTTGGCGCTCATGGTGGCGCCGTCGGCACAGTCGAACATCTCGCGGGCGACCCCGGCGGGGCTGTGGTTGCCGTAGCCCTGTTCGCGTTGCTTGATGAACCAGGCGTTTTCGGCAAAGCGGCAGGCGTCCAGAAACAGGGGGACATCGTGGCTGTGGCACAACTCGGCGGCGGCGCGGATGTTGGCGAGGCTGACGGGCTGGCCGCCCCCGGAGTTGTTGGTCACCGTGATGAACACCAGGGGAACTCGGTGGGAGTCTTCGGTCAGAACGCGATCGAGTCGGTTCAGGTCGATGTTGCCTTTGAAGGGGCGCTCGACGGTGGGGTCGGTGGCGCCTTCGGCGGGCAAATCGAGTGCCTCGGCGCCGGTGGCTTCCACGTTGGCGCGGGTGGTGTCGAAGTGGGTGTTGTTGGGCACGATGTCGCCGTCGTCGACGGCGCAGGCGGCGAGAATGCGCTCGGCGGCGCGACCCTGGTGGGTAGGAAGGATGTGACGGAAGCCGGTGATGTCACTGACGGTACGCTCGAAGCGCCGGAACGAGGGGGAGCCGGCGTAGGACTCGTCACCGCGCATCATTCCCGCCCATTGTTCGGCGGACATCGCGCCGGTGCCGGAGTCGGTCAGCAGGTCGATCAGCACATCTTCGGCGTCGAGCAGAAAGGGGTTGAACTGCGCCTGTTGGAGTGCCTGGAGGCGTTGGTTGCGGGTGGTTCGCCGGATCGGTTCGACGGCTTTGATGCGGAACGGCTCGATGATGGTGTCGAACTTCATGGTGTCTTCCGTAGCTTCGAAGAGTCGAGAATCTCACAGATTTGGCGGGCATTCTGACGGCCTTTCAGCACCCGGAGCGCACCGTCGGCGAGTGCCTGCGATTCATCGGAGCCGGGAAAGCAGGCGGTGGGGGCGATCCAGTCGATGCGCCGGCACAACTGCTGACAGAACTGCTCGGAGTGGGCCATTCCGCCGGTGAGCACAATGGCATCGATGTATCCACACAGCGCGGTGGAGGCGGCGCCGATCCAGCGGGCGGTGTCGTAGATCAACGCGCGATATAGCAGATCGGCCTGTTCGTCCTGGGCGCGCATTTTCAGCACTTCTCTCAGGTCGCGGGTGCCCAGATAGGAGTAGATCCCACCATTACCCAGCAGTTGCCGTTCGATGTCGGCCCGGCTCATCTCGGGGTGCTCCATCAGATCTAGCAGGGCGTGATTGGGCACCGCGCCGGGCCGGTCCAGTCCCATGGGGCCCTCGTCGCGGGGGTTGATAACGTCGACGAGGCGACCGTCACGGATCACAGCGATGGATACGCCGGTTCCCAGATGGGCGACGATGAGGCGAAGTTTGAC
>SKMT01000404.1 GCA_007120915.1 Myxococcales bacterium
GAACCCGCCTCAACAGGGGTTCGACGAAAAGTATCTGCAAAGTTTACCCTTCACGTGGCCACAACAGGAAATTCTCGATCATGACGCTGCGTAAATGACGGTCAGAATGACGAAACTCTAGATTAGAGGCGCCTTCGGCTAAACTACGCCTCCGGCTATCTAAGATTTGTGGGGAGCTTCGATTGACCGATGGTGGTGTACAGACTCACGACCCCGCGACCCTGCGACCTCACGACCCTGCGACCTCACGACCCAAGACCCAAGACGCACGACCCAAGCCCCCCTTGACTGACCCCCGCCCGATCTTAGCCCTGCTTCAGGTCCGTAGGTCTCCCTTTCCCCGGAGCAGAGCGTGATTCAGAAAGTTGTCATCGGTATCGTGGCCACCGCCGCATTGGTCGGCATCGGGCTGCTCGCCATCTTCATGATGCAGCCCTCCGAGGTGGTCATGGATCACTCCCAGGTCGTCGACGCCTCCCCCGACGAGGCATTCGATTACGTCGACGATTTTCGAAACTGGCAGCACTGGTCACCACTGGCGGGCTCGGACAACCAGGTCTCCTTCGGCGGCGCCGACCGCGGTGAAGGGGCGGTCATGGAGTGGGAGAACGACGATGAGTCTCAGGCCGGACAGATGACCATCGTCGACAGCCGCCCCGGCGAGTCGCTCGAAATCGAGGTGGAGCTGCGCCAGCCCGTCACCTCCTGGCACACCGTCGATTTCACCTTCGAGCCCGTCGACGATAACGGTGGCACCCGCGTTACCTGGTCGACGCGCACCGAGACCAGCGCCCCGATGCGGCTCTTCATGTCCGACGACAACATCGAAGAGATGCTCGGCGCCGATCCCGACCACGCCCTCGCCGAGCTGGCGGCGGTCCTCGAAGAATAATCAGCCATATCTCCCAATCCCCCGTATCTCCCTATCTCCTTTCGGTTACACCTGAAGGCGGCACCTGTGGACGGGTTGTCACCTGCAGGTGAGACCACATAGCAGCACCTCTGGCATCACCCGGCGGATAGCGGTACAACATAGGGGCTTGAATATCACAGCCACGGGATCCTCAGATCTCATGACTCCAGCCCACGCTCTCCGCCATGAACCCAGCCCACGTCCGTCATTTCGCCCCGTTTGTCGCCATGTTGGCCTCCCTGCTTCTGATCACCGGCTGCCCCGGCGCCGAGGATCCCGATGAGAACCAGGAGGATCCGCCGGAGGCCGACGCCGGTGATGACGCCGGCGACGATGTCGAAAACGACGTCGACGAGCCGGGCGACGAGGCGATGATCCCCGGGCTCGAAGACGATGTGACGGTCCACTATGACGACGCCGGGATGCTGCACGTCGAGTGCGAGGTCACCTCCGACTGTTTCGTCGCCCAGGGCTACTTCCACGCCAGCGATCGGTTCGGGCAGATGGACATGATCCGAAGCCAGACGCGCGGGGAGCTGTCGCAACTCGTCGGCTTCGATCTGGGGCTGGACAACGACGAATACTGGCGCCACGTCATGTCCACCGCCGACGGCGAGCCTCTTGAAGACGCCTATCTCGACGAGCTCGACGATGACACCCGGGAGATGATCGACTCCTACAGCGACGGGGTTAACGCCTGGCTCGATGACCTTCGGGAGGGCGAAAACGACGCCACACTGCCCGACGAGTTCGACTTCCCGCTCGTCTACGAGATCGAGCATATCCGCGACTGGGAAGCCGAGGATACGGTGGCGACCTATCTGCAGTTGTCGATGCAGTTCTCCGGGATGGACCGACAGTTAAACTTCGGGGAGCTCGCCGCCGACGTGGACCCGGAGATCTTTCGCGATGTCTCCTCGCCGCGCCCCGGTGTGGAGAGCTTCATCATCGATGCCAGCGAAGAGGCGATGGTCACCGGGCCCGACGACTCCCCGCCGGTCGCCCATCCTCAACTCGACGACATTCAGGCGAGACTTGCCCCGGCTTCGGACATTCTGAGTGACGCATCACAGCGCGTCGACGCCGCCTCGTCGATTCTGTTCGGGCCATCGCGGCTCGGCGAGGGTTCCAACAACTGGGTGGTCGCCCCCGAGCGCACCGCCGGGTCGTCGACCTACCTGGCCAATGATCCGCACCTGGCGATGACCAACCCGTCGATCTGGTATTTCAACCGGCTGAAGTCCCACGACGAAGACCGGCCGCTTCACGCCGCCGGCGCCGCCGTCCCCGCCAGCCCCGGGGTGGCCGTGGGCCACAACGAAGATGTCGCCTGGGGGGTGACCGTCGCCTTCTACGACCTGCTCGATGTCTACGTCGACGAGCTGACCGACGACGGCGACGCCATCGAACACGCCGACGGGCCGATCGAACTGGAAGAACGAACGTGGCAGTTCGAAGACCGCGACGGCAACACCGAAGAAGCCACCGTGTACTGGGTGCCTGACCGCGGCCCGGTCATCGAGAAAGACGACGACGCCGGGCAGGCTGTCTCCTTTCAGTGGGTGGGCCACGAGGTGGGCGACGACATCGAATTTCTGCCGGGGCTGATGGAGGCGGAGTCGATGGACGATGCCATGGAGGCCATCGACCACGTTCGGGTGATGAACATGAACTGGGTGGTCACCGACGCCGACGGCAACATCGGCTGGTATCCCAACGCGAAGGTCCCGGATCGAAGCGCGTGGGCGTCGCCGGAATTGCCCAGCTATGCACCGCTTCCCGGCGACGGCACCGCCGACTGGGACGGTTTTCTTCCCTCCGATGTCATCCCCAGGCTCGAAAACCCCCCGGCCGGTTACGTCGCCACGGCCAACAACGACTTCGACGGATCCCTTGCCGACGGCGACCCCACCGCCGATGGCTCCCCCTTGTTGCAGTCCAACACCGCCCCGGGGCATCGCCACTACCGGATCGTCGAGCTGATGGAGGCGTCCACGGACCACGACATCGACTCGATGCACGACATCATCGGCGACGCCCACTCGGTGCAGGGCGAAATGCTGGTGCCCCTGGTCGTCGATGCCATCGAAGAGGCCGATGAGCTGTCCGATGAGGGCGAGGCGGTCTACCACGCGCTCGACGCCTGGAATTACGACTGTCCCTCCGGGCTCGACGGGCTCGACCCCGATGAGGCCGACCCCGTCGCCGACGCCGACGTTGGCGCCGAAGCCGTCGGCTGTGCCGCGTTTCACGTGTTTGCCATGGAGTTGAGCGACCGCATCTTCGCGGAGTCGCTCGCCGATCATGGGTCGACGTTCGCGCGCGACAACTGGGCGATGCTCCAGGACACCATCCTCGATCTGTTTGAGCGCCCGGAGATGATGGACTACGGCGAGCAGTTTCTCGTCGACGCCGCCGGCGACACCGATGTGGCGCAGGAGGTCTTCGAAGATGCGCTCGACGCCGCCGGCGACTGGTTGGTCGGCGAGTTTGACAGTGACGATGCCGACGACTGGCTGTGGGGCCGGATTCACGCCGCGAACTTCCACGGGCTGCTCCCCGGTGTGGCCCAGTTCGACGAGGGCCCGGCGGCAACCCCCGGCGGCTGGCAGACCGTCAACGTCGCCGACCCCGACCCCGGCGAAGACGGCTCCGTGGAATTCGAGCACGCCAACGGAGTGTCGTTTCGGCTTCTCGTAGAGATGAGCGACGACGGCCCCGAAAGCTACTTTCAGCTCCCCGGCGGGCAGGTCCACCACCGCGACTCCCCGTTTTACCACAACCTGGTCGAAGACTGGGTGTACAACCAGTCGGCGTCGATCCCCTTCTCCTCCGAAGATGCCGCCGACCGCGCGGAGAAGACCTTCTATCCCGGCGAGCCCAACTGAC
>SKMT01000384.1 GCA_007120915.1 Myxococcales bacterium
GTCGACTCGCACAGCACCTCCGTCGGGCAGACCTGCCCGCAACTGTATCCCAGGATATTCGCCTCCAGAATCGCCTTCGCCGCCCCTTCCCGGTTGCCCGTGGCGATGCGCCGGATGAACTCCGGGATGTCAATCGAGGTGGGACAACTGTCGATGCACGGCGCGTCTACGCAGTAGAGGCAGCGGTTCGCCTCCACCACTGCATCGTGCTTCGTCATCAACGGCTCTTTCGGCGAAAACCGAGTCTCCAGCCGGGCTTTTGGTAGCTTCGTCGATTCACTCATTGGTTTTCCTCAGCGCTTCAGCAGCTTGCCAATTCCCTCTTCACCGACGAACTCTCCGTCGCGCACCTGCACGGTTCCACGAACGGTCACCGCGTCACATCGCCCACGCACAGTCATCCCCTCGAAGGGATTGTAGTCGACGTTCATGTTGTGGGTGTCGGCTCTGATGGTGCCCTCGTAGTCCGGGTCGAAGACCACGATGTCGGCGTCGGCGCCGGGCTGGATGGTCCCTTTTCGGGGAAACAGCCCGAACACCTGGGCCGCACGGGTGCTGGCGACCTCGACGAACCGGTGCAAATCAACGCGGCCCGTGGCCACTCCGTGGGTGTAGAACATCCGCACCCGGTCTTCGAGCGACGGGATTCCGTTCGGAATCTTGCGGAAGTCCCCGCGGCCCATCTTCTTCTGCTCTGTATCGAAAGGCGCGTGGTCGCTTCCAAGCGTATCGATCAGACCGTTCTCAAACCCTGCCCACAACACCTCGAAGTTGTCCCCGGCGCGCAACGGCGGGCTCATCACGAACTTTGCAGCCTCCACGAAGTCCTCGTGCTGCGCATAGGACTCGTCGAGCAACAGATGCTGGATCAGCGTCTCGACGTGCACGTTCACACCGCGCATCTTCGCCTCCACCGCCTCCTCAAGCGCGTCGGCGCAGGACAGATGAACGATGTAGATTTCGGCGCCCGTAACTTCGGCCATACTGCAGATGTGGCGCGTCCCCTCCGCTTCCACCTCCACCGGCCGGCTCGGCTCGTGCCATTCGGGCCCGGTCTTGCCGGCGTCGTACAGCTTGTTTTGCAGCGCCGAGACCATCTCCGCGTTCTCACAGTGCGCGGCGACGACCACGTCCAGCTCTTCGGCCAACTCCAGCGTGCGGTACAACTCCTCGTCGTCGATGCCGAACGCACCCTTGTAGGCCAGAAAGACTTTGAAGCTGGTCAGCCCATCGTCGACGATGTCCCGAAGCTGCGCTTCTACTTCATCGTCAAACCGGGTCACCGCCATGTGATAGGTGTAGTCCGAGCAGGCGTTGCCTTCGGACTGCTCCCGCCACGTCTCCAGCGCCTCCTTCGGCGCCTCGTCCTTGCCGGGGATCACAAAGTCGATCAGCGTCGTCGTCCCGCCGCATAGCGCCGCCTTCGTCCCCGTGGTGTAATCATCCTTCGCGAAGGTGCCCATAAACGGCAGATGAATGTGGGTGTGCGGGTCGATAAAGCCCGGAAACACGTACTTCCCGTCCGCATCAATTACTTCCGCATCCGCCGGCGGATCGATGTCGTCGTCAATACGGGTAATCGTGCCGTCTTCGCACAACACATCGGCATGGTAACGACTGTCGGCGGTGATGATCTCACCGTTTTTGATCAGCAAGGTCATAGCGTCTCCGGGTGTTGGTTATTCGTTATTGGTGGTCGGTGGTCGGTGGTCACTTGTCGATGTCGACCAACGCCTCGTACGTCTCCGGGCGCCGGTCCCGATAGAACTGCCAGATCCGCCGCGTCTCTTCGATCTCTTCGAAGTCACAGTCCGCGACCACCAGTTCGTCTTCGGTCTGGCTGCCCTCGGCGAGGAATTCTCCCTTCGGATCACAGATGTAGCTGTTGCCGTAGAACTCACCGATCTCCCATGGCTGCTCCACGCCTACCCGGTTGATCGCGGCCATGAAGTAACCGTTGGCCACCGCGTGTGCCGGCTGTTCGAGCTTCCACAGATACTCGCTCAACCCTTTGACCGTCGCCGACGGGTTGAACACGATCTGGGCGCCGTTCAGCCCCAGAATCCGCGCCCCTTCCGGGAAGTGCCGGTCGTAGCAGATGTACACGCCCACCTTGCCGTACTTCGTGTCGAACACCGGGTAGCCCAGGTTGCCGGGCTTAAAGAAGTACTTCTCCCAGAACCCGGAGGTGTGCGGGATGTGCTTTTTGCGATACTTGCCCAGGTAGCTGCCGTCGGCGTCGATGACCGCCGCGGAGTTGTAATAGACCCCGGCGTCGGCCTTCTCGTACAGCGGCACGACGATGACCATGTCGTGCTTCTCGGCGTACTCCTGCATCAGATGGGTGGTGGGACCGGGAATCGGCTCCGCAGCGTCATACCACCGCTCGTCTTGGCTGGGGCAGAAATAGGGCCCGTTGAATATCTCCTGCAGACACAAAATCTCGACGCCCTGCTCGCCGGCCTCGTCGATCATCGGCAGGTGCTTCTCCAGCGCCGCCTCCTGGATCTTGGCGACGGGAACGCTCTCGTCGTTGATGGGGTTGGAAGCCTGAATCACTCCGACTTTCGCGGTACTCTTTGCCATGACAACACCTCGTGGAATAGGGGTTCGGTCCAACGTCTCTCACTGGTCATCCCCCCCCCGCTATGACGTACTGCTTACTGCTCGTCTACGGCACCGTAATTGACGTAGACGGTCTTGTCTTCTGTAAAGAACTCAACCGCCGGCTTGCCCTTCTCGCGCTCGCCGACGCCGGTGTCCTTGATTCCGCCGAAGGGAAGCTGCACCTCTCCGCCCAGGGTGGGCTGGTTGATGCGCACAACTCCCGTTTCGATGTCATCGACCCACCGGAACACGCGACCGACGTTCTCGGTCCAGATTGCACTGGAGAGCCCGTAGTCGCTGTTGTTCGCCGCCTCCAGCGCCTGCTGAAACGACGACACTTTGATCACGCTGAGCACAGGCCCGAAGATCTCCTCCTGGGCAACCCGCATCTCGGGGTCCACGCCGGTGAGCACCGTCGGTTTGACGAAGTAGCCACCGGCCAACTCGCCTTCTTCGTAGCGCCCCGCAGGAAGCTCAAAGTTCACGCCCTCTTCGCGTGCGACATCCATGTAGTCGAGCACCTGCTGAAACTGCCGCTTGTCGACCGACGGGCCCATCGTCGACTCCGGGTCCAGCCCGTCGCCCGGCTGTACCTGTTCGGCGGCGGCGACGACGCGCTCGACGAACTCGTCGTACACATCCTCGTGGACCACCGCCCGGCTCGTCGCCGTGCAACGCTGTCCCGTCGCCCCGAAGGCGCCGGTCGCCGCCGCCTCTGCGGCCGCTTCAACGTCGCCGTCCTCGAGCACGACGATGGCGTTCTTGCCGCCCATCTCGCACTGCACTTTCTTGTTGCCCGCCGCCCCTTCGGCGTAAAGCTGAAGCCCCACCTCGCTGGAACCGGTAAACGAAATGGCGTCGATGTCGTCGTGGGCCACCAGATGGGCGCCCACTTTCTCGCCGACGCCGTAGACCGTGTTGACCACTCCCTCGGGCACGCCGGCTTCCACGAACAACTCCGTGACCATGTGCGCTGTCGTCGGGGTCTGCTCGGCCGGTTTGAGCACCACCGCATTGCCGGCGATGATCGCCGGAGCAATCTTCCAGACCGGAATCGCCACCGGAAAGTTCCAGGGCGTGATCAACGCCGCCACACCCACGGGAGCCTTCACCGTGCAGGCAAATGTACCGTCGGCGCCCGACGGAATCGTCTCACCGTTGAGCCGCCGGCCCTCCCCGCCCAGAAACTCCAA
>SKMT01000709.1 GCA_007120915.1 Myxococcales bacterium
GGGCACGTCGTAGCCCTGGTCCACAGCCTGGGTGAAGAAGTCGAGCGTCATCGCCGTGATCCGGGGGTAGGCGATGGACGCCCAGCGGTGGTTGGGCCAGAACCCGACGCCGCCGTCGGCGTGCTGCATCGACAGCATCCGGTTGATGCCGGCGTCGACTTTGCTGTCAATTCCGTCGCCGCCGCCGGCGAACCGGGGATCGACGTTCTGCACCAGGTTCGACAACACCACCAGGGGGCGCGCCGACGACAGCGTCTGTTCGGCGCAGCCGAAGGGATAGCGGATCAGATACTCCAGGTGGTCGAAGGCGTCGGGCTCGGGGATGTTGGACACGAACAGTGTGGTCTCTTCGGTAGTTTCGACCCACCCGTCGAGATGTTCGGTCAGGTCGTTGGTGCCCGGCGAGATCGCGGAGGTGAAAAGCTGCCTTTCCGTCTGGCCCTGGGGCCGGAAGGGGATGCGCCCGGAGTCACGCGAACTGTGCTCACCGCTTTCGACGTTCACCTCAATTTCGGCGCCACCGCCGGGGCGGGCAGCCCGGGTGGTGAAGTACATCGTTGTCGACTCCCCGTCGGCAAGCTCGACGCTGCGATCGTCGCCGTCGGGAAACTCCAGCACCTCGGTGTCATCGTCGCCGGGCGTGGCGTCGAAGCCCTCTACGTCGTAGGGCTCACCGCTGATTTCGACGTCGATCTCACGGGCTTCACCGGTGAGATTGGTCAGAAACACCGGCACTTCCGCCTCGTCGTCTTCGGTCAACTGCCGCGGGAAGGTCGCCTGCACGGTCAGCGGGTCGCGAACCACCACGTCGGCGTCGGCCGAACCCATCTCATCCGGGGTAATTACAGCGCCCATCACCCGGAGACGGCCGCTGTACTGGGGTACGTCGAACTGAACGGTGGCCCGTCCGTTTTCGTCCAGCCGCACCGGCCCGGACCACAGCGCCACGGGCTCGAAGGGCATGATCCGTCCGTCCGACGCTTCCGCCTCCGGTGGGGCGCCACCGCCGGTTCTGGACGACGGGTTCGCCGGGGGGAGACGGGTCGCCCAGCCAATGGTGTCGAACGTGTCGACACCGGGGGCTCGCTCGTTCCAGACGTGGTCGACCGGATCCGGTGTGTCGTAGCCGGTAAGCTGCAAGATCCCCTCGTCGACGGCGGCGACGGTGGCCACCGCCTGGGTGTCGCCGACGCCGGCGGCTTCGATCTCGATCTGCATCGGCTCGTTGGGCCGCACTTCGTCGTCGTGGTGCAGATGCACTCCCGTCTCGATTCCGGAGCGGTCCACCGTCATCGACACCGCCCCGAAGGCTCGCTCCGGCTCAAAGGCGTCGTCGGAGGTGTCGTGGGGGTCGCGGATGATGAAGGTGGCCACGTAGACGTTCGGCTCGTCGGTGTCGACGCTGAAGCTGTGGCGGTTGGTGCCCTCTTCGGCGTCGATCCACTCCTTTCGGACCACTTCGTCGGTCTCCACGGTCATCAGCGCCCGACCGGCGAAGGGGGCGGTAAACTCGACGGTCGTCTCTTCGCCGGGGACCAACTCATCCGGCGTTTCGATACCGATTTCCGAGGGCCGGCGCGGCTGAGGAGTGCGGTCGGAATGCCCGCCGAAGTGCCACATACGACCGCGGCGGTCGATCATCATCTCCGTGGTCGCCCCGCCGATTTCGGCGCGCACCATGTAGGCGTGATCGACGTCGGCGACGGTGGTGTCCACGGAGAACTCGCCGCCTGCGGGCTCGACGTCGACGGCGCGCTCCAGGATGAGCTGGTAGTCGTGGTGGACGGTGCGCCGCCCGGAGCTGTCGCGCTGCCAGGAGCGCTGCCGGCGGATGTTGTAGAACTCCAGAATCAGCGGCTCCTCAATGTCGACGAGCTCGCCGTCGTTGTCGGAGATGCGACCGTCGACGGTGAGCACATCGCCCTGTTTCAGGTCGTCATTGTCGGTGCTCAGCCCCACCTGCATCTCCGATGGCATCAGCTTCGCATCGGCCGCGCCATGGGTGGTGCGTCCGCTGCCGCCTTCAGCCACGGCGACGGTTGCTTCGGCGCGCATCGGCCCCGACGGGGTTCGATCCGGGCTGGGACAGGACATCTCAACGGTGTCGTCTTCGCCGATGACACCGTTTCGCGGTGACAGGTCGATGACACTTCGGTCTTCTTCGATTTCGAGGGGGCCATAGCTGTAGTCGCCACCGTCGAGCGGCGAGTCCACAGGCACCAGCCGGCAGTCCAACTCCACCTCGCTGCCCTGACCGCTGGCGCCGAACAGATACCGCGCCTCAACCTCAAAGCTCGGCCGCTCATCGCCCACAAAGATCTCTTCGGTGGGTTCGACGTCGACTTCCATGCGCTCCGGGACGAACTCCTCGACGTGAAAGGTGTAGGTCTCGATCTCGCGGGTGCCCACTTCCAGCGTCGCCTCCCAGCGGCCGGTAGGTGCGGCGTCGCTGAGTGGAAAGCTGAAGTCGAAGGTGCCCAGATCGTCGGTGTCCTCGTTGCGCTCGATCACCGTTTCGCCCTCCGGGTCGCGCACCGTCACTTCCGTGGGCACCCCCTCGCCGGCGGTGCTGTAATCCAGGTCGCGTAACGCCCCGAAGATGTGGACGGTGTCGGCGGGCCGGTACAGATCGCGGTCGCCGTACATGCTCGCCAGGTAGGACTTGTCGGCGCGATAGGCGGGCCCGTCCACCGCCTCGATGCCCGATTCAATCAGCAGGTCATCGAACTTCAGATACGTCAGGTCGTCGCCCCGCTCGGCGATGATCGCCATCGGCGGGGTCAGATCGGTGGGGTCGTCAGGCAACTCCAACCGACAATGCCCGTCGCGGTCGGTGCGACAGGCCGCCATTGTCTCGCCGCTGGGCCGGATCACATCAGCGCGGACGTTCGACAGCGGTTCGGTGGTCTCCATGTCCACCGCCCACAGGTCAATCTGTTCTTCCCAGGGATCATCGGGCCCCGCCTCGTTGCGCTTGGTGATCAGATTGATGTCCGTGACCTGCAGGCGGGACACCGCCTGGTCGTCGCCGGTCTCAAGCACCATCTCGTATAGCCCCCGATCGGGCTCGCCGAGCTGTTCGTCGATGTCCACCGACGACGTCAGTATCTCGTCCTGGCGATTCGCCACGGGGACTTCGGTGTTCACCACCACATTGGACGTCGTTTCATCGGCAGAACCGGAGCCCTGAGCCAGCCAGAAGGGCATATTCTCCGAGGGGACGTGGCGCACCTTCAGATCGACTTCGTCGACGTTGCGATGCCGAAAGTTCAACTTCTCCCAGGCGTACCGGGGCAAATATCGGCCGTCGGCGACAAACTCGACGGACTCCGACAGCTTCGGCACGTCCACCGACTCCGTCTCTGTCTCATGCAACACCGATCCCTCCTCGCTTCGGAGGCCGGCTTTGAGCTCCACGTCGTACTCGCCCTTTTCGAAATCGCCGAGGATGCGAAACCCCAGGGGTGTGGGCGCGATGCGAACGTTGGCGGAGGGTTCTACGCTGACCGCCCGGGCGGCCGTGGCCAGGTCGATGTCGCAGTGGCGGCTGTAGCGAGAGCGGTGCGCCGCCACCCACCGGGTGTTGTCGACCTCCGGATCGTGGCATTCCACGGACAGATAGTGCTGTTCGCGCCCCTCTTCGAGGGTGACGCTGAGGATTTCGAGTTCCGGAGCGTCTTCATCGACCACCAGTTCCACCCCCGGCACATCGTGCTCGGCGATGGCCGTCTCTTCGTCGACCTCGTCGGGCTGGTCGGGCTGGTCGTCAGACTCCGGCTCTTCGGCTTCGTCATCTGGA
>SKMT01000647.1 GCA_007120915.1 Myxococcales bacterium
AACGAAAAAGAGCTTTCGTCGACCAGCCCCCCTTCCCCTTCGCCCATGAACGGAGCCTGGCTGACCTCGAACCGGGCTTTGGAGCCCTGGAAGGATTCCTCGAGCTCAAAGGAGTCACGCACTCCGGTGGACAGGCTAATGACGTCTTCTTCTTGGGCTTCTTCTTGGGCTTCTTCTTCTTCGGCTTCGTCAAGTTCGATGACGTCATCGTCGCTGAGGACAATGAGGTCGTCTTCATCATCACCGTACACCCGGTCGATGGCGTCTTTTAGATCGACAGGGCCGGCGAGCACCGGGCGGATGTCCACATCGACGTGGCCGGCGATCTCGTCCATGGCCATCACATCGATGGGATCAGTCATGGCCAATTGAAGTACTCGTTGGCCGTTCTCGTTGAGCACTTTCAGGGGCAGCGCATTGTGGTTGGTGGCCACTTCGGCGGGGATCAGCCGGGCGGTCTCCTCGTCGAGCTGGTGTTCATCGAGGTGAACGCAGGGAACGTTGAGTATCTGAGAGGCCAGCTCGACGACGGACCGTTCGTCGACGAGCTGCTGTTCGATGACCACATCGTAGAGCGCAACCCCTTGCTGTTCGGAGATTTCGATCCCCTTTTTGAGTCCGGCAGGGTCGATAAGGTCGGTGCCCAGAAGCTGGGTGATCAGTTTCTTGTCATCGATCATCGTCGCCGGTGCCAGATGAGGGGAGTAATAGTAAAATAGCAATAGCCGGGCTGTGCACGCTCAATCGCGTAGCTCAATAACTGTGCTTCCCGGAGGCGGTGGAAACTGGAAAAGAGTCTCATCGAAACCGATGTTAAGTTCAGTATCGCCGACGTCCAGGGAGAAATCAAGGTCTCGGTCGGGCCATTGAAAACGGCGATATGTCGGCAGATTCACCCCTTCGAGGGTCTGCCAGTTTTCGGTCGAAAAGGAGTACTCCATCTGCCCGTCGGCGTCGGTCTGCTCGACATCGACGACGGCGAAATCATTGTGGCGGATGTACATCGCCAGCTCCCCTCCGTCGTCGGTCTCTACGTAATAGCGGTATTTGCCTTCCGAGCTGTCCCACTCCATCTGCGGGTCATCACCGGTGTCATCAAATCGATCCCAGGGAGCGCCGCCGAGCATCACACTGACCACATCGCGGCTGGAGAGATCGACGGGCAGAAGTCGGTTGATGTTCTCGCGGGTGGGCCGGCCGGTGTAGTACTTGTTTTCGTCGCGCTCGTGCAGCGCAAAGGTGTCGCCGTCGCTGACCAGAAGGCTCAAGATCTCCTCGCTGGCCGGCAGCCGGGTCTGCACTCTCAGCCGGTCTGGTTTCTCTACCAGAAGCAGTTGCCGAACCCGTACCCGCTCACCATCGCCGAAGTACTCCAGGGTCACATCATTGAACCGCGCATCGTGGATGTCATCGAGTCTGGCATCGACGGCACCGCGCAACTGCTCCGTCGACTCCAGTGCATCATCGGGCTCGGTAATCTGACGGGGACAGCCGGTGGTCACCAACAGCAGTGCAGCGATGACGACGATGAGCCAGTGTGAAGCGTGGAGGTTTGTCATGAGCTCGTGGGGGCCTGGGTCGTGAGTCTCGGGTCGTGGGTCTCGGGTCGTGAGTCTCGGGTCGTGAGTCTCGGGTCGTGAGGTCGTGGGGTCGTGGGGTCGTGGGAGCGCGTCCTGCCAGGTCGCAGGGGGCGTGGTGTCGTGCGGCAAACCCGTAGAGGTGCGTCCGCCCGAGCGTAGCCCCGACCGACCGTAGGCCGCTGGCCGAAGGGAGCTCGGGGTTCTGAGGTGGGCGAAAACACCGGAGCGTCGAAATCATCATGAGCTCGTAGTAACGTAGTAGCGTAGTAGCGTGAGATAATGCGAGTCTAAGGAGGTGCGTTCGCCGGAGCGTAGCCTCGACCGACCGTAGGCCGCTGGCCGAAGGGAGCTCGGGGTTCTGAGACACGCGATAGCACCATAGGGTCGAAAAACGTCAACCGAATCGATGCGACTACTCAACCGACAACAGAACGCGGCGGTGTGTTGTTTCGCCGCCGCCGTGGCGCTGGCGGTGCTGTGGCCCGGTGGGGCGGCTGCCGACGAATCTGATCAGCCCGTCGACTGGAGCGCTCAGGCGCGGCTTGGCGCAGAATACGACAACAATCCCTATCGCATCGAAGATGCCGAAGAGCCACCGGACATGCTCACTCGCTACTTTGTGGGCGGCGATGTCTCCGGTTCGATCATCGACCGGGGACAGTTGATGGCGTCGATTCGCCACGGGGGTACTTTCTTTCGGCGCGAAACCGATGCCAACGCCATGCTCACCCAGGCCGACGCCTCCGTCAGTTGGCATCCCGCAGATGCCGTCTACGTTCAGGGGCTTGCCGACGTCAAGGATCGCACCGAGCGCGACAGCCGCCGCGACTACATCCGCGGCGGTGCGGCGCTGCGGGTGGGAACCGGCGTCGGCGACCTTCGGGGCTGGATCGACGGTGGGGGGCGGGTGTTCGGTTTCAAGCCGACGCCGCGTTCCAGTTGGCAGGGCCCTCAGGTGCGCGCCGGGCTTCGGTGGCTGGCCCGCGATGACCTGGCCGTCGATGCCTCCATCCAGCGCGCCTGGCGGATGTTCGACACCGAAGCGCTTCAGTTGCAAGACGAGGTGGTGGTGCCCGCCGACGACGGCGCTGACCGGCGCGACCGGTTCGACAGCCTGAGGGTGTCGGCGACTTATCAGCGCCAGTTGCGCGCCCAAATTCAGTATCTGTACGCCCGCAACGACTCCAACACCTACGGGCAGGGGATGCACCGCCACGGGGTTGAAGTCGACGTGACGGTGCCGCTGATCTGGGAGACTTTTCTGTCCGCGCGCGCTGAACTGCAGCGCACCCGTTACGAAGATCCGGTGGCGCTGGACGACATGTTCGTCGTCGACGAAGATCAGCGCAACGCCGTTGTCGCCGCCCTTCGCCGGCCGCTGACCGAGGTGTTCGACGTGGAGCTTCGATACAGCCTGTATCTGCAGGAGTTCGGCGTCGGCGGGGAGTATGCCAGGCAGGTAGTCGCGTTGGCGGTCAGTGGGTATCTGGAGTAGGAGGAGATCACCTTGAACCGCCGAGTTACAATCTGCCTGCTAGCGCTCATTACTCTCACCGCCTGCCCCACCCCCTCCGAGGTGTATCTGCCGGATCGGGGGATCGGCGGGACCGTCGGCGAGCCGGAGTTTGAGCAATGGACCCCCGCCGAACCAGCGGATCTACCGCTGGATGACGTGTTGCGCCCGTCCACCGTCTTCGACGCCTGGCATATCGAGGATGACGCGTTTCGCGAATCGAGCTGGGATGGGCTATTTCACCTTCTGGCCGGGGTCAACCAGACGCTGGAGTCGCCAGACCTGGAGGCGGTGATGATGCGGCTGGAACCAGAGATGGGCGAGGCGAACTGGGAGGTGGTGTTCGTCAGCCACCAGCAGGCCGATGCGGAGGGGCTGGTGCTGAACATCGTCGACGACCAGGGGATGACTCTGTGGGTGGAGGCGGTTCGCGAGGCCGGTGCGTCTACACAACCGAAACGCTGGAACATCCGCGCCGAGCCGGCGGTCGAAGAGTCCGATGGGCTGGTGTTGCGCTTTGAAGCCGACGGCGCCGGTGGCTGGGAGGGATTCGTCGGTGATGGCGCTGACGGGGAGGCCGATGAGCCGCTGGAAACTGAGCTTCAGTGGCAGGATCTGCTCGAAAATTTGAGGCGAACACTGTGGGAGCCCGTCACCGACCGGGAGTACGTGCAGCCCGAGATCGAGGTTCGGCAGATCGAGG
>SKMT01000341.1 GCA_007120915.1 Myxococcales bacterium
AAAATTCGCCCGAGGCCAAAGTGAGACGACGAGACAGATTCACATCGGCGAGGAGTCTCACGCCGGGATCGGCGAATTTGGCCGCCGGGGTGCATACGCATTTCCGGAGTCCTGCACTAGTCGGTCTTCACCAGTTGTCTCATCTCCTGGATCTCCCCCCACACAAGCGGCAGCGCCACCGCCAGATAGACCATCCCCCCGGCGATGACGAAGCCCATCGTCTGTACCAGCGACTCCAGCGACCACTGCGCCTGAAGCACCGCCAGTGTCACGCCCATGCAACTGGTGGCGATCAGGGTGGGGCCCACCGCGCGCAACACCTGCGCCTCCGTGGTGCCGATGGTGGTTCTGAGAAACCAGTGAAAGGCAAGACGAGAGACGGTCTTGCTGGCGATCACCGCCGCACCGGCGCCGACGAGCCCCCAGTAGTGCACGCCCACCAGCAATCCGGGCACCATCACCCCCATGCTCACGCACATCTTGACCTTGAACGCCAGATCGGGCCGGTCCACCGCCTTCAGCGCGTCGGAGTTCGTCCCGCCGATGACGTGGATGAAGGCGGCGACGGCAAGCAGCTTCAGAGGCGCCACGCCCTCGTGCCACTCCTCGCCGAACCCGTAAATCAGAAGCGGCTCGCTGTACACGAACAGAGCGCACAGAATCGGGGCGACCAGAAGGGTGTTCACCCGAATCGAGCCCAGGTAGTAGCGGTTCAGCCGCTCCAGATCGTCCTGCAGCCTGCTGTACGTCGGGTAGAGAACCTTGCGCAAAACGGCCATCAACTTTGCGCGAATCGCGTCGGTGAGAAGAAAGGCGATCGCATAGGCGCCGAGGCTGGCCGCCCCCACCAGCTTACCGACGATCAGGTAGTCGGCCTGCTTGGAGATGAACGTGAAGATGCGCTGGCCCGTGATATACCCGCCGAACACCAGAATCCGTTTGAGCGCGCTCGGCGAAAACGACGACTTCGGCGCCGAGGGATACAGAAGCCGAAGGATCACCGTCTGCAACAGCTCGAAGACCACCCACTGCGCAACCAGCGCCCACACTCCGGCCCCGCCGAAGGCCAGGGCAATGGCGACGATGGCGCCCACGAAGGTCGAGAACATCTCCACCTTCGCCAGCTCCTTAAACCGCAGATCGCGGCGAAGAAGCGACCGGGTGACCACAGCGAAGGGCCGGATCAACACCGGCAGCGCCAACACCAGAACGATGGCCGTCAATTCTGGCTCTTCGTAAAACCAGGCCACCCCCGGCGCCCCGGGGATAACCACAAACAGATAAAACCCGATGCCCACCGCGATCGCACCGATGTGCCCGGTGTACAGATCGACGTCGTTCAACTCCTGGTCACGCCGCTGCACCAGCGCCGATTCGATCCCCAGCTTTTCGATGGTCTGGATCAACCCGGTGAACACCACGGCCATGCCCACCAGACCGAAGTGCTCCGGAGCCAGAAGCCGCGCCAGAATCAGCTTCGTCGCAAAGCTGGCAATGTTCGCAAAGATCAGCCCACCGCCCTTCCACAGCGTCCCGCGGAAAACACGGCGGAAAAAAGATCGGTCCGACGACCCATCGGCTCGACTCATCGACTCCCCACGGTCAGTTGTCTGTTACAGAGGCGGTCCCGTTGGAACGGTACAATCTAAGCACGGGACCGCTTCTGGTGTACAAAAGCCCCTCGTACACCAGAAGCTCCTCGACGCCTGCACGGCTTCCCTCCCCACGAGCCACGAGTGGGGAGGTGCCGCGAAGCGGCGGAGGGGCACCCCGCACACCAGAAGCTCACCAACTACCCGTCGACTCCATCGACGCCCAGGGCTCCTTCGGCTCCAACGGCTCGCCCTTCTGCAACAACTCCACGGAGATGTCGTCCGGCGACTTGATAAACGCCATACGGCCATCGCGGGGCGGGCGGTTGATCGTCACCCCGCCATCCTGGAGCCGCTCGCAGACCTCGTAGATGTCGTCGACCTCAAAGGCCAGGTGCCCGAAGTTACGGGCGTTGCCGTAGGTGTCGGGCACCTCCCAGTTGTAGGTCAGCTCCACGGTGGCGTGGTCGTCGCCCGGGGCCTTCAGAAAAATCAGAGTGTACTCGCCGGCTTCCACCTTTTTGCGGCGCACCTCTTCGAGGCCCAGCAGATCGCAGTAGAAGTGCAGTGATTCGTCGACATCGCGGATACGCACCATGCTGTGCAGAAATTTCACGGGTTCCTCCGGTTGTAGTCGCTGACAGTCAGAAGCGGGGCGAATGTAGGAACGGGGATCGGTGAGATCAATGGAGCTTACACGGCTTCCCTCCCCACGAGGCACGAGTGGGGAGGTGTCCCGAAGGGACGGAGGGGCACCTCGCACACCAGAAGAACCCAAGCGTTACAAACCGTTTCACGGAAATACGAAAGATCGGGGTCCAATCTGTCGACAACAAGAACAGGGGCCCACTGTAGCAACACAACCTGCATCACGGAGGAACAGACCATGACCGATCCCGTCAACAGCAGCTCGCCGCAGCCGACCACATCGACCCAGTCGACCCACGAAAGCTCGTCGGTGGAAACCAACCCACCCGAAGCGCCGCAGACCGACCGCGCCGAATCCGGCCCGGGCACCGAGGATGTCTGGGAGACGGCGGTGTCGAACCCGTTCGACCAGTTCGGAGAACACTCTCCCGAAAGTTACGACGCCTCCGATGTACAGGGCGAAGAGATGTCCGCCTGGGAGATGCAGGCCGCAGCCAACGCGGCCGATGAAGGCACCTTCAACATCGAGGACAACCGAGCCACCGGCGCCATCGAACAACTGTATGACCGGGTAGTCACAGACGGCGAGAGAATCAGCACCGAGTTTTCCATCATGCGAGGCGGTGACTCGGCGCCTCCACAAGCGGATCTGATCGAGCTGGCGGGCCACCCCGACGAACTCAAGGAGACGCTGCTGGAGATCCACAACGATCCCGATACGGCCCAGGACGTGGTCGATGAGCTGCAGTCGCAGGTCGTCGCAATTGCCGGCGAACGCATCGCCGCCCAGGCCCGACCCGGTGTCGAAGATACGATCCGGAGCGTGGAGCAACTCGACAGCAGCTCCGAGAGCCGCCGGGCGTTTCTGGCGTCCATGGCCACCGTCGGCGGTGATGCCGCCACCATCGCCGAGGGGCTCGAGCAGTTTGGCCTCAGCTCGTCGGCCGCCGAAGAGATGTCCGGTGTGCTCGCCGGTATTGCCGGGGACGACGAGGCGATGCGGGCGTTTATCGACGGCGAGTCGGGAGAACGAACCATCATGGGCAGGGAGTTTTCAGGCGGCTTCGACAGCCTCGAGCGCCAGTTTTCCTCAGAGCTCGATTCAATGAAGAGCGGGCTGGAGAGTCTGAACGAAAGCCTCAGCCGCGATCAGATTCAGCACGACCGGTTTCTCACAGATCCGACCATCGCCCCGGTGCGCGAACAGGTGCTCGAAGAGATGGGGGCTGTCACCTCACCGCCGGATCAGGTCAACGGGCTGGGAGAAGTGTTCAACGACGCCACCGCCGACTCCCAGAGAAGCCAGACGACCGAGCGGGTGATGGTCACGGTGGTCAACATCGCCGGCGCCATCGGCGCGACGGCGGCGACGGGCGGGGGCGCAGCGCTTGCGATCGGCGGAGGCTTGCTCACCGGCGGCGCCCAGGCTGTCCCGGACATCGCCGAAGCTCAAACGGAGGCACAGCGCACCCAGGGGGCAGTCGCCGCCGACTTCGCTCCCCCCGAGCTGCTTGAGCGCGCCGAACAAGACCGAGACATCGCCTATGCCATCAACGCCGTGGGTGTGGTTGGTGGAGCCTTCGCACCGACCACGGAAGCCGGCGCGGCCGCCGGTGTAATCCAGGAGACCACATCAATGCAACATGATCTGTCGGAGTAGTCTTCTGGTCTGCGAAGGGACTGCTCACACACCAGCGCCCCCACATCGCGACGGAAATTTACACCTCAACGAAACACACGTACCATTGCGTTGATCTGTATCTCCTACCGATCCGGTGAGGTCTTCGATGACGTATATTGCTCGTGTCTGTGTAGCTGTCGCTATCCTCTGTCTGGGCACCGCCGTCGTACTCGTCGGCTGCACCGATCCGGAGACGATGCTCGCCCCGGAAGAGGGGGGAACCCTGGGACCGGGCGGCCCGAACAGTGGCTCCAATGATGGCCCCGGTGACGATGTCGGCACCGACGCCGACGCCGACGACAACGGCAACGGCAACGGGAATGGAAACGGCAACGGCAACGGGAATGGACTCGACGACGCCTCCTGTGACGACGGAGAACGAAGCGGGCTGCAGACCGACGTCGACTGTGGTGGGCCGAACTGCACGCGCTGCGACGAAGGCGCCGGCTGCGTCGAGGACTACGACTGCACCAGCGACCTCTGCGAAGAGGGCTTCTGCGAAGAGGGCGAGTGCAGCGATGTCGACTGCGACGGCGGTCAGGTCTGCTACCGCGGAGACTGCCGCGACGAATGTGACGCCGACGACGACTGCGACGAAGACGCTCACTGCTATCAGGGCCAACATCAGGGGTTCTGTGCTCCCGACGACTGCGATGGGGTCGACTGCCGCGGCGACGAAAGCTGCGACCAGGGCATCTGCTACAGCACCTGCGACGACATCACCGACTGCCCCGGCACAGACTGTACCGACGGGCTCTGTGTCGACGCCTGCGACACCATCAACTGCGACGGCGACGAGACCTGCTATCGCGGCGACTGCTACGATGCCTGTGCAATCGACGGCGACTGCGACGATGGTGCGAACTGCCAGAACAACGCCTGCCTGCCCGACGACTGCGACGGCGTCTCATGCTACGACGGCGAAACCTGTGAAGACGGCGTCTGCCATCAAGACTGTCAAAACGACAGCGACTGTGACGGCGGCAACTGTACCGACGGCATCTGCATGGACCCCTGCCAGTACGTCGACTGCCCCGGTGACCAGGGCTGCCACAAAGGGGGATGCTACGACATCTGCACCGACCAGGACGACTGCGCCCCGGGACACTCCTGCGAGGACAATCTCTGTTTGCCCACCGCCGAATGCGGAGACTTCACCTGCGAGTTCGGTCAGATTTGCATGGACGGATTCTGCTACGACGAATGCGAAGACAATGATGACTGCCACGAAGACGCCTACTGCTTCGATGAGGGTGAGGAAGACGTCTGCATCGATCCCTGTGACCTGTTCCCCTGTCCCGACGGCAAGAACTGCTATCGCGACGAATGCTACAACTCCTGTAGTTCGGACAGCGACTGCGGAGGCAGCGAAGTCTGTTTTAACGACGCCTGTCTTCCCGAAAGCTGCAATGACGTAAACTGCTTTCCACACGAAGCCTGCTACATGGGCTACTGCCGGCCCCGCTGCTACGGCGACTCCGAGTGCATCGAGCACGACGACCCCGAGCTCGACGGCCCCAAAGGCTGCACCCAGAACGCCTGCGTGGAGACCTGCCAGTACGTCGACTGCAGCGATGACGAAGGCTGTTATCGCGGCAACTGCTACGACGAATGCGATGACAGCGACGACTGTGACGACGAAGACGATGAAGTCTGCCACGACGGTGTCTGTCTTCCCGAAGACTGCGATGGCGTCGACTGCCTCAGCTACGAGACCTGCGACGACGGCGTCTGTACGACATAGGTGGTCGGTGGTCGGTGGTCGGTGGTCGGTACTTGGCGCCAGGTGAACTGTGGAGGCCCAACGCTCGACCCGTAGCCCGGGGCCAGCCGTAGTTCAGGCTGCCCCGGTTTCTGAGATACTGAAACCCCACCCCTGACAACGAACCAAGAACACCGAAAGCCGGCCCCCCAAAGAGAGCCGGCTTTCGTTGCACAGTGCTGTTCGAGAAACGTTACTTCACGGTGACCAGAGTCATCAGTCCCACCGGCTCTTCACGCTCCTGGTCCATCGCCTGCAAGGTGGTGCTGCACTGCTGGAAGAAGGTCAGCACCTCTTCGTTTTGCTCGTCCAACTCGGCGGTACCGTCGATCTCATCGGCGGCCTCTTGCACCTGCTGGGCCTGCTCTTGGAGCTGCGGGTACTCATCCTCTTGGATGTTCACCAGTAGCTCGGCGGCAGCGTTCATGCCCTCTTCCATATGCTCGGTGAACTCCTCTTCACCGGTGTGCTGCTCCATCTGCTCGATGTGCTCGCCCAACTGCTCGTACTCTTCGATCCAGGCTTCTTCGATATCGGGCTCATCGTTGATCTCGGGTGTGTCCATCTGACCGGGAGCCGGCCGGTCGTCGCCGTTGTATTCGGCGGGCACCACGAAGGCGCCGGGCTCACCCGGTTCGGCGGGCTCATCCTCGATGGGGTCCTCTTCTTCGACAAAGGTCCCCAGCGCCGATTCGAGATGACGCATAGAGGTGACCACGTTCTGTTCACCTTCTTCTCCGGTGAAGTCCTGAGCGTCCATCATCTCGATGTGATTGGTGTACTGCTCGACCTCTTCGGTCAGATCCCGCTCTTCAGCCTCGGGATCTTCGGGCTCGAAGGGCTCGGCAGGATCTTCAGGCTCGGCAGGATCTTCGGGCTCGGCGGGAGCACCGGGATCATCATCAGGCGCACCCGGCTCGTCGAAGCCAACAGCGCCGTCACCGGCATCGGCGATTAGCGCCACCGGCTCCTCACGCTGTTGATCCATCGTTTCGAGCGCATCGCGGTTGGCCTCGAAGAATTCGTAGACCTGGTCGCTCTGCTCGTCGAGTTCCATTTCGGCGTCGATCTCTTCGGCCGCATTGCGCACCTGCTCGGCTTCACCTTCCAGCTCGGGATACTGATCCTCCTGGATGGCGGTGAGAAGATCGGCGGCCGACTGAGTGCTCTCCTGTAGATACATCCCGAATTCGTCGACCTCTTCGTCGAGCCGATCGATGCTGTCGCGAAGCTGCTCGTGCTGTTCGCCCAGCTCATCGAGTTGCTCTTGCATTTCAGGCTGATCAGGTTCGGCTGCCGGATCGTCGGGTTGCTCCTGCATGTCGTTGTACTGAGCCGGTTCGACAAATGCGCCCGGCTCTTCTTCCATCATCGGATCTTCGTCAAGCGGCATGTCTTCTTCTTCAATGAACGAACCCAGCGCCTCTTCGAGGTTGCGCATGCCGGTGACGACATTTCGCTCCCCTTCTTCGCCGGTGAAGTCTTCGGCTTCGTGTTCGTCCACAAAGTCGACGTAGCCCTGAACCTCTTCGGTCAGCTCCGCTTCCGGATCTTCGGGCTCCATCGGATCTTCGGGCTCCATCGGATCTTCAGGTTCAGCAGGTTCCTCGGGCTCCATCGGATCTTCGAGGCCCGGCTCTTCGTGTTCGTCGGCGGTAAACTCACCGGCGACGACAGTCTCACCATCGGCCTTCACCTCCGGGTCCGGCTCCGGCGGCACTTCGTCAGCGGCAAGCGCCATCGTCTCCAGCGAGTTCGCCGCCTCGGCGAAGGCATTCTCAATGGTGCTGACCTGGGCTTCGATCGCCTGGGTGGTGTCGATCTGGTCGATGGCCTCCAGGGTGTTGGAGACCTGCTCCTCGTATTGCGGCTCCGGGTAGTGCGTCTGCTGGATGACCATCATGACCTGGCCGCCGCGATTGAGCGTGTTGACCAACTGCTGGGGATACTCCGCGCGCGGAGTTTCATCGAGCGCGTCCACATGCTCCTGCAGCTCATCGAGCTGTTCTTCAAGAAGCTCCTGATCGTTGTCGACGAACTCCTCGAGCGAGTCGTGGAAATGCTGGGCGCCCTCCCGGGTGTAGTCGGCGACGTGGTCAATGCCCTCTTCTCGATGCTCTTCGACGAACTCGTTAAAGTCCTGGATGGAGGCCGGGACATCCTCGTCATTGAAGTCGAGGATCCCGTCGTCATCGTCATCAAGAAGCCCGTCGTCATCGTCGTATTCCACGACGGGATCACCGGCGATCGGCGCCGTCTCAACGGTGGGCGCCGAACCGATGATCGGCTCTTCTTCCTGAGCGGTGTACAGGTCCTGGATGGCGGTCAACGAGTTTTCGAAGTACGCCTCAACCTGATCGCCCTGCTGGGTGATATCGATGTTGGGATCGATCTCTTCGGCCGCAGCCTGCACCTGCTCGACCTGAGCGCTCAGATCCTCTTCGACATGTCCCTCCACCGAGGTGAGCCATTCGGCGCCGTCGGTGAAGATGTCGTGGGTCAGTTGCTCGAAGTCGGCGCGATCTTCGTCGGAGAGCTCACCGACGCGGTTTTCCCACTCGTCGAGCTGCTCTTCGAGCGCCTCGTACTCCTCCGGTTCGTCCTCAAACCACCCCTCATCGGGCAACACCTCCCGCATGGCGTCGGCCATGTTTTCGGCACCCTCGTGGGTGTAGTCGTGGACATCGTCGATGCCCTCTTGTTGGTGCTCTTGAACGAACTCCTCGAAGTCCTCGATCGACGCCGGATAGTCGACCTCTTGTTGAACCTCCGGCTCTTCTTCGAGCTGGGGCTGTTCTTCGACCTCCGGCTGCTCTTCGGGTTCGTCCTCTTGTTCCATCAGGGCGAACGAACTGCTGTCATCGGTGTTCGCCGGTGCATCCCCCCCTGGCGTGGCTGCCAAAGCGTGACCACCGATTGCCAGCCCCGCCGTGACGGCTACAAACGTCGAAATTCGCAGTATCCTGCGCGTTGGTATGTGTTTCATGACTGCACTCCTGCGTCAGACTCCACAATGAACCGTCCGCCAGGATGCCCCCCTGACGGGCCAGCGTGCCCGTGCTTTTTCCAACTCGTGGTCCGGGCGACTGACTTCAAACCTAAGATCGGCACAGAAGCCACAAAACGATTCCCTCATCGATCTCGACACCGACATCGAGTTCGACATCGAGACCGACACCGACATCGAGACCGACACCGACATCGAGACCGGCTCTTGAATGTTTGCATCGCCTGCGTCGTCTCACCCCTGCTGGACCCGTTCCACCGAACTGACTATGATGACGCCGATCCAACGATGATTTCACGGGCTTAACCACGAGGAGATGTTATGTTCAACGCGAAGTTCTTTTCCGCCGCAATCGTTTCGCTGATGGTCATGTTGATGGCCACCTCCGCCTTCGCCGGCGACTGGGAGCACATCGACACCACCGACGGGGTTTGGGTGTATAAGAAGGATGCCGGCGATGACGTGATGTTTCGCGGCACCATGCGCGCGAACGTGGGCATCGGCGAGTTGCTGACCGTACATTCCGATCCGTCTCACCGGCCCCACTGGGTATCGAGCTATGCCGATCACGAGACGCTGGAGCGGGGCGCCAACTCCGAGACCTACTGGTTGAAGCTCGATATGCCCTTCGGTGTGACAAACCGCGATTACGTGCTGGAGTCGAACTACCAGTTCAACGAGTCCAACCGCACCGTCACGTCGGTGATCGAAACGGTGGAACACGACGCCAAGCCGGAACAGGACTGCTGCGTGCGTGCCAGAACCCGCACCGAATACACCTTCCAGGCCGCCGATGAGGACACCACGGTCATCGAGGTGGTCGTCCAGACCGACCTGAAGGGACGCGTGCCCTCGCGAGTGGTTAACAGCGCCCAGCGCGACTGGCCCGTCGAAACACTGACCAGCCTCGTGGAGCGCGCCTCGGGCAGTGGAATCGAAGCAGACTCCCGTGTCGACGGCTGGCAGTAACACCCGATGTCGGCACCACACCCCGCCTATGTGCTCTGCGGCGGCCGATCCCGCCGGATGGGCCACGACAAAGCCCGGGTAAAACTCAACGAACAGACCACGCTGATCGAGGCGGCCACCGCGCCGCTTCGATCGCGTTTCGGGGGGGTCGTCGCCGTGGCCGACCGACCGGGTAAGTACGACGATCTGGGGTTTGAAACCATCGCCGACGACCAACCTCACCGAGGGCCCCTGGGCGGGATCCTGACCGCCTGCGCCCACAGCGACCACCCCTACCTCTTCGTACTCGGCTGCGATCGGCTGGGGCTGAAACCTGATTGGGTGGATGTCCTGGAAGAAAAACTGGAGGGAACCCCGCCCGCCGTCGCCTTCGTTCACGGTGGGCGATGGCAGCCGCTGTTCGCGTTCTACCGCGCCGATCTTACCGAGGATATCCAGCAGTTTCTCGACGGCGAATCAGCGGCGGTGTGGCGATTCTTAGAGCAGATCGGCGCCGTCGGCGTTGACGCTCCCGCCGAGTGGAGCGACACGTTGCGGGTCAATACGCCTGAGCAACTGGCGATTGCCCGATCAATGTGATCGGCGGTGATCGGTTACCGGCCGGGAAGCACTGATCACACAGGCTCGACGTGTAAGCAAAAGGGGATGTGGAGATACTGGAGATAGGGGGATAATAAACTTGCTGGCCCTGTAAATTCGGTGCTTACCGGTGTTGGGTAATGTACACAGCGTGGTGGTCTCTACGTGAGGTAACCCAACATCAAATCGTCGATCTGTGAATAGAGTCAAATCTCCTAATCCCCTTTATCTCCCTATCTCCTTTTGGTTACACATGCTGAATCGATAGTGGTTGGTTGCCCACATACGGGCGATCATCACAACACTGTGGCCCGACGCCTGTCTTGACATCCCCAACCTGTGCTTACCCTCTTTTCCACCTCGACGCCCGAGAAGTATCAGATGTTGCCGATGGGGGGAGTCGATTTCCACAGTTTCGCATGCATCAATGTCTTTGGATTTTTCCTTTTGAAGGAGCTGAACGACCATGACCCAGCCTCAGAGTGTGACGATGTCCGATGGTGTGAGCATCGAAGGTGATCTCGACAGCGACTACGAGTCGATCCTCACCGGCGACGCCGTTGAGTTCATCGCCGATCTGCACCGCGAATTCACCCCCCGGCGAAACGAATTGTTGCAGCGCCGAAGCCGACGCCAGGAGCGGATCGACAACGGAGACAACCTCGAATTTCTCGACGACACCGAAGAGATTCGCACCGGCGACTGGCAGGTCGCCGAGGTGCCCGACGATCTGCAGAAACGCACCGTCGAAATTACGGGACCGGTGTCGCGCAAGATGGTCATCAACGCCCTGAACTCCGGGGCCAACTGCTTTATGGCCGACTTCGAGGACGCCAACTCCCCGAACTGGTCCAACACCATCGAAGGCCAGATCAATCTGCGCGACGCCATCCGCCGCCAGATCGACTTTTACGACGACAACCGCGGCAAGTCCTACGAGCTCAACGATGAGACCGCCACCCTGCTGGTGCGCCCCCGCGGCTGGCATCTGAACGAAAAGCACATCGTCGTCGACGGCGAACAGGTCCCGGCGGGGCTGGTCGACTTCGGGCTGTACTTCTTTCACAACGCCCAGGAGCTGATCGACCGCTCCACCGGGCCCTACTTCTATCTGCCGAAGCTCGAGAGCCATCTGGAAGCCCGGCTGTGGAACGACGTCTTCAACTACGCTCAGGACCGGCTCGACATCCCCCGGGGAACCATCAAGGCCACCGTGCTTCTGGAGACGATCCAGGCGGCCTTCGAGATGGAGGAGATCCTCTACGAGCTTCGCGACCACTCCGCGGGGCTGAACGCCGGGCGCTGGGACTACATCTTCAGCGCCATCAAGACCTTCCGTAACCGCAACATGCCGGTGTTTCCCGACCGCTCTCAGATCACGATGACCGTGCCCTTTATGCGCGCCTACACCGACCACCTGGTGCAGACCTGCCACAAACGAGGGGCCCACGCCATCGGTGGGATGGCCGCCTTCATCCCTACCTCCGACCCGGAGACCAACGAGGAGGCGATGAACAAGGTCGCACAGGACAAACAGCGCGAGGCCGAAGACGGCTTCGACGGCACCTGGGTCGCCCACCCCGGGCTGGTGGACGTCGCCCGTGAGCCCTTCGAGAAACGGCTCAACGGCAAGCCCCACCAGAAACACCGGATGCGCGACGACGTCGATGTCTCCCCCCAGGATCTGGTCAACTTCGAGATCTCCGGCGGGTCGATCACCGAAGAGGGGATGCGCACCAACGTCAACGTCGGGCTTCAATACATCGCCTCCTGGCTGTACGGCATCGGTGCCGCAGCGATCTTCAACCTGATGGAAGATGCAGCCACCGCCGAGATCAGCCGCTCCCAGATCTGGCAGTGGCTCCACCGCGACGACGCCACCCTCGAGGATGGCCGTGACATCGATCGCGACCTCTACGACCAGATCGTCGACGAGGAGATGGACAACATCCGCTCTCTTCTGGGTGCCGATCGGTTCGACGAAGAGCTGTTCGACCGGGCCCGACGCGTCTTCGATCGGGTCGCCGCCGACGATGATTTCCCCGAGTTTTTCACCCTCATTGCCTACGACGAGTTGGACTGACGACCCACACCGGTGCTGATCGGATGGTCAGCACCGGCTCGCCGCAGATCCGTTGTGTGGTTTCGCCTCCGAGAGGTTGAGGCAGCGGCTTCATCATACGCCAATGCTACGACCTCACTGTCACTGCGAGACCATCATGGACACCACCGAACACATACGTGCATACGACGACGCCGACACTCTTCAACGCCACTGGGACGAACACCCCCGCTGGCAGGGTATCCGCCGGCCCTATCAGCCCGAACGGGTGATGAAGCTGCGCGGCTCCCTTTCGGCCAGACACACCTTCGCCGAAGCGGGCGCCGAAAAGCTGTGGAAGATGTTCGACAATCGCGACTTTGTGCGCTGTCTGTCCGCCGTCACCGCCAGCCAGGCCATCCAGCAAATCGATGCCGGGCTCGAAGCGGTGTACATCAGCGGCTGGCAGGTCGCAGGCGACGCCAACACCGGCTGTGAGGTCTATCCCGACCAGAGCCTCTATCCCGCCGACTCCTGTCCCACCCTGGTCGAACGGATTAACCGGGCGTTCACCCGAGCCGATCAGATCGCCCATATCGAGGAGCGCGGCGACGACGCCGACTACTTCGCTCCCATCGTTGCCGACGCGGAGGCCGGGTTCGGCGGTAACCTCAACGCCTTCGAACTGATGAAGTCGATGATCGAGGCCGGCACCGCCGCCGTGCACTTCGAGGACCAGCTCTCATCGGCGAAGAAGTGCGGGCACATGGGCGGCAAAGTACTGGTGCCCACCGGTGAGTTCGTCGACAAGCTCGCCGCCGCCCGCCTGGCCGCCGACGTGATGGGCGTACCCACCATTCTCGTCGCCCGCACCGACGCCGAAGCCGCCCAACTGTTGACCAACGATCACGACCCGGTGGACCAGAAGTTCATCGACGACGGAGCGCGAACCGCCGAGGGCTTCTATCCCATCGACGGCGGGATGGACTATGCCATCGAGCGGGCGCTCGCCTACGCGCCCTACGCCGATCTGCTGTGGTGCGAGACCTCCACGCCCGATCTCGATCAGGCAAAGCAATTCGCCGATGCCATCCATCAGGAGCACCCCGACAAGTGGCTGGCCTACAACTGCTCCCCGTCGTTTAACTGGCGGCGCCACCT
>SKMT01000166.1 GCA_007120915.1 Myxococcales bacterium
ACGACCACGTACGCCAGACCGGTGTCGTCGGGAAGCCCTGCAAACAGACCTTCAAACGCCGCCAACCCTCCCGCTGATGCTCCGATGCCCACCACTGGAATCGGCGTTTCGTCAGACTGGGTATCTCGATCGTTGTCTCGGGAGGCCATAAAGCGTTGCCGTCATCTCCGGGGGGATCACATCGACCGGCGAACACCCTCCCGACCAGAAGAGCTGCCACCGATGGCGTACAAAATAGACACCGTGCATGAGGTCCAAAACAATGGCACGATCTCCCCTCCTTTACCAGCAGTCTTCATCCACGGCGCCACCGGCGCGTCATCGGCCCCCCGACGGCCCCTACTCCACGGTCACACTCTTCGCCAGGTTCCGCGGCTGATCGATGTCCGTACCTTTGAAGTCGGCGATATAATACGCCAATAGCTGCACCACCAGCGCCGAGACCATCGGCTGGACGAACTCCGCGACATCGGGCATGGCGATGATATCGTCGGCGAACGTCTCCAGCCTTTCGTCGCCCTCGGTGCCGATGGCGATAATGCGCCCCCCGCGCGCTTTGACCTCTTCGAGGTTCGATTTGACCTTCTCGTACACGCTGTTTTTCGGCGCCAGCACCACCACCGGCATCTCGTTGTCAATCAACGCAATCGGCCCGTGCTTCATCTCCCCCGCCGCATAGCCCTCGGCGTGGATGTAACTGATCTCCTTGAGTTTTAGCGCCCCTTCGGCGGCGATGGGAAACTGGTGGCCCCGGCCCAGATACAGAAATGACCTTGCCTCGTGATAGCTGCGCGCAAGCTGCTCGTACTGCGAGGTGTCTTCGAGCATCGCCTCCATGTGATTGGGCACTTCCCGAAGCGCCTCGATCAGCGTTCGGGCCTCTTCGACATCCAACCTGCCGGTAAGCCGACCCAGCTTGATCGCCAGCATGCTCACCGCCGCAAGCTGGGTGGTAAACGCCTTCGTGGATGCCACCCCGATTTCGGGGCCGGCATGGGTGTAGATCACACCGTCGGCCTCACGGGCGATCGTCGATTCAATGACGTTGACGATCCCCAGTGTTCGCGCCCCCAGCTCACCAGCCTCCCGAATTGCAGCCAGGGTATCGGCCGTCTCTCCCGACTGGCTGATCGCGATCGCCAGAGTGTTGTCGGTGATCAGCGGGTTTCGATAGCGAAACTCACTTGCCAGGTCCGTCTCCACCGGAATCCGGGCGACCTCCTCGATGAGATACTTCGCGATCTGGGCGGCGTAATTGGACGTGCCGCAGGCGACGAACACAATCTTGTCGAGCTTCTGGACCGTCTGCTCGTCGAGCCGAAGCTCCGGCAGTTCCACCTCTCCCCGATCCACGCTCACTCGACCCCGGAGGGTATCGGTGATACGCGCCGGTTGCTCGTGAATCTCCTTGAGCATGAAGTGTTTGTAGCCCTGCTTTTCGGCGGACACCGGATCCCAACTGATCGTCTTGACGTCGCGCTCGGTGCTGTTGCCTTCGGCGTCGAACACCTCGATGCCTTCGCGACGCAACACCGCCGTGTCCCCGTCCTCCAGGAAGATGAAATCTCGGGTGTAGCTTAACACCGCCGGGATATCCGACGCTGCATAGGCGCAACCGCCTCCGTGGGCGATGACCATCGGCGATGCATTGCGCGCCACCACCAGCTCCTCCGGGTTTTCTGTGGCCATCACCGCCAGCGCATAAGAACCCTCGATCCGATCCAGCGCCGCCTGTGTTGCCTCGTGAAGCGACAACTGGGGGCTGTTCGACCAGGCCTCATCGATCAGATGAGCCACCACCTCCGTGTCCGTCTCGCTGCTGAACTCACGCCCCCGTTCGACCAGCTCTTCTTTGAGCTCCAGGTAATTTTCGATGATCCCGTTGTGCGCCAGCACCACTCGCCCCGCCCGGTGAGGATGGGCGTTCGATTCGACGGGCTTGCCATGGGTTGCCCAGCGGGTGTGGCCCAACCCCACGTTGCCGTCGAACGGCTCGTCGCGATAGGCCTGCTCCAGCTTATCGAGCTTTCCTTCCGCCCGACACAGACGCACCTCGCCGCTCTCCTCGTCGGCAATCGCAATCCCCGCCGAGTCGTACCCCCTGTATTCCAGCCGCCTCAATCCCGACAGAAGAAGCCGGGCGCACTGATCGGTGCCAACATAACCAACGATTCCGCACATGGGATGTCCTCGTAACCAGGAGTTAAGCTGAAAGCTGAGCCGACAATAAACCCCGTCGCCGGGGCACGATACCGCCCACGCAATCATAGGAACAGACCGTCCCCCTTCCACAACCATGTATCAACCACCAATTACCGACCACCCACCACCTAACACCCACCACCTAACACCTACCACCTAACACCTACCACCTAACACCCACCACCTGCCAAACTCTCAGTCATCCACCCCGTCGATGGTCGTCGACACCGTTCGGAACCGAATCCCCACCGAGTAGCCCACGTCGCCGTCCTCCCCGATGTCTTCCATGTCATAGCCCGTCGAAAACAGCCCCAGCGTGCTGCAGAACTGTTCGTAGCCGATGGTGCGACACGCAGGGTTCGGATCGTCGTCACACTGATCCTCTCCGACTTTGCCACTCAGACACTCCCAGTCACCGACATCGTCTTTATCGTCCTGCTGAAACTTGAACACCCCCTCCGTCCAGGGGTCGGGGTTGTCCGGGTCTTCGTAGTCACTGTCGTCGATGCACTCGCAGTCGTGGGCAACCTGGTTCATCGACTTGTAGAAGTCATCGCGCATGATCACCCCGCCCAGCTCTCCATTTTGAAGCGCAAAGTCGCCATAGGCCGTCAGATCTGGCTCCGGATTCATCACCACCTCTCCGCTCAGACGCACCTCTTTCATCAGCACTCCCAGATCGTCGACAATATCCGGCAGCCCAATCTCGATGGTGCCGTTGTACCCCTCCATCTGCCCGTCTCGCACCTCGGCATGTTCAAAGCCGTAGACCGCCTCGTCATTTTCATCCACCTGCTCCGGGTCCACACGAAACACCCCGTCGCCGTCCAGGGCATCCTGGATGCTATCCGTGTCTCCGCCCCGGTAAATCTGCAGATTAAACGCCGGCTCCCACTCCGGATGCTCCCACCGATCCGCCTCCAGCACATAGGTCAGATTGCCCGCCTCCAACGAATCCTGGATGTTGCCGTTGATATCATCCATCCCCTCAATACCCGCCGCTTCCACCCCGGGGATGACCGCTTCTCCGACGAAATTGTCGAAGTCATCCGGGTCGTCGCTGTCGCCTTCCAGATCAAAACAGCACGGATTGGAACCATCCGTGGCGATCTCGAACTCCGAGAAAAACGACGCCGGCCCCCAATCTCCCTGCGGACATTCCGGATCGTCTGCCGGATAGGCACACTCTACCGGCTCCACACCGGCATCCGGAAACGGGTCTTCGCCGTTGGTATCGGCATCAGCATCTTCGGAGACATCTTCCTGGACATCCTCCGGCTCACCGGCATCGGCGTCGTGATCCTCCACATCCTGCTCGTCGACGTTCTGCTGGTTGTCCTCTTCGCCGTCCACATCTTCCGACATGCACCCAAATCCCCCCACCATCAACACCGAGGCCGCCACTGCCACAACAAACGATCGGTTCAGCGCTTTCATCATCTCGTCTCCGCAGACGTCACCGAAATTGTCTCCATCGCGCTGATACTAGCCTGTGGGCTGGAACGTTGCAAACAAGTTAGTGTTTACAAACAAAGCATTCCACCAAGACCATCGTACCACCCCGGTCCCCCCGGGCGACCTTA
>SKMT01000248.1 GCA_007120915.1 Myxococcales bacterium
CCTCGGTGGAGCGGCGTGCCGTCGAGTCGGTGATGCACCACTTTCTGGGAGTGACCATCCCCGGAGTCGAACACGCACAGCAGGCACCGCCCGTAGGATTTATCTGGGCCGGCCCCCCGGGAGACTGGCCCCGGTTGTCCACGGAGACGGTCGACAGCGGGGGCTGTTGCGACGAAGCGGTGCGCCGTTTTCTGAGCGACGACAGGGTAGTCGAACGCATCACGGCGACCACCGGTGGAGACCCGAAGCGGCTGGACGCGTTGCTGGGGGCGTTGCCGGAGACGGTATCGCAACTGTGGGCGCGACGGGTCCGAGAGCTGACGCCGCCGCAACGGCGGGTCGTCGAATACCTGGCCGTAGCCGATGAACCGCTGGAGGTCGGATTCGTAGACCGGCTCGTCGACGTGTCGGCGGTGTCGGTGCTGCATCGGCTGGGCGAAGGGGGTGTGATCCAGCGGCGAATGAACAACGGGGCGGTCCAGATACAACTTGCCGGCGCCGATGTTCGCGACGGGATTGTGGAGACACTCGATGATCAGACGCGCCGCCAGCTTCATCTGGTGCTCGCGCAGACGGCACGCCAGGCCGCAGCACGGGGCGACGCGTTTATCGCCCGCCACGCCTTCCTAGGGGGCGACGAGCAGATGGGCGTGCGGCGTGGATTGCCGGCGGCCCAGACCCTGCTTCGGCGCGGCCGCTGGGAGGGAGCCGAACAATTGTTGGAGCTGATGCTCGACTCCCAGTTGCCCGACGACGAACAGAGGCGCGAAATTTTGGAGTTGAGCCTGCGCCTCGCTGAGGCGAAGGGGCAGTGGCAGCGGGCGCTGCAGTTGACCGAACAACTCGCACAGCTCGATGAGTCAGCGGTCGCCCGTGCGCGCTATCAGCGCCGGCGAGCTGACTTTTTGATGCGCCTTGGGCGTGTGGACGAGGCGATGAACCACTTTGAGTCGGCGCTGCAGCAGTTGGACGATGAGCATCGGTGCGAACAGGCTCGCGCGATGATCGGTTCGGCTCAGCTCGCCTATCAGCGCGGCGATCTTCAGGGCGCCTGTGACCGGGCGGTAGAGGCCGCGGAGCTGTTGGCGCTGGAAGGGGACGATCACAACCCGGCGGTGGATCGGCTGAGAGTGGAGTGTGGCAACGTTCTGGGCAAAGTGGCGCTGTACCGCGGTGAACTCGAAGAGGCGCGACAGCGCTTCGAAGGCAATGCTTCGCTGGCGCGCCAGCTCGGCGAGCCGACCTGTACATTGCGCGCGGAGATGAACCTGGGAGTAGTTGCCGTTCAGCAGCGCCGTTACGGCGACGCCCAACGCAGACTTCAGCGGGCACTCGATGACATTGATCTGCCCGCCGACGGGCTGCGGATGAACTGCTGGTTGAACCTGGGCATCGTCTGCCAGCGCCGCGGCGAATTCGGAAGGGCGCTTCAGTTGTATCGCAAGACGTTGCGCGAGGCGCTTCGCCGACGCGACGACATCAGCGCCGACGTGGCCACCTATAACCTGGCGACGCTCTACCAGGATATGGGCGCCTACGACGAGGCCCGGGAGCTGATCGGACAGTTGCGCGCTCGCGGCGAACAGCTCGACGACAGCGATGAGCGCGGACGGTTCGCCGGGCGCTGGGCGGTAATGGTTCAGGGCCAGCTTTATCTGGAGCAGGGCGACGCCGCCCGAGCGCTGGAGGCGTTCGACCGGGCACGGCGCCAGTTCGACGACGACCAACTGCTGTACGCTCTGGAGACGGAGCTGCGCTGTGCGCGGGCCCATCTGAGCATCGGCCAGATCGATGACGCCTCCGAAATCCTCGATGCGGCGAGCCAACAGATCGACAGCGACCACCGTCTGGAGCCGTTGTATCGCTACTGCTGCAGCATCGCCGAAAGCCGGCGGGGTCAACAGGTCGACCAGGGCCGCTGGCGGGCGATTATCGACGATCTGGAGCAGCGCGGATCCTATTACGATGCGATGGGCGCCAGAGTTCAGTTGGCCCGCCAGCTTCTGGAGGACTCCTCGCAAAATGGGGATGTCGCCCGGTTGGTCATCGAACGAGGCGTCGAAGATCTACGGCAGCGAGCCCAGTCGGTTCCCGAGCGGTTTCTCGACGGCTTCTTCGCGATTCCCGTCCACCAGCAGCTCCTCGCGCTGATGGAGCGGGCACAAGACGAGCGGTTGCCGGCAGACCTTCGCCGTTATCGAAACCAACCCTCGGAGCAACAAAAGCAGGGCAGTGACGTCGCCACTGCAGAGGCCGACCGCGATTCCGTTGAGCGCGATGACCCGGCGTATCGGCGCTGGCGTTCGCGGTATGCGTCGATGATCGGCGAGCACCAGTCGATGTTGCAGGTCTTCCAGTTTATCGACCGGGTTGCCCCGGGCGACACTACCGTACTTCTGAGCGGAGAGTCCGGCACCGGCAAGGAGTTGGTCGCCGAGGCTATCCATCGCCAGAGCCAGCGCGTAGACGGACCGTTTCTGAAGGTCAACTGCGCAGCCTTCGTCGAGGAGTTGTTGCTCAGCGAGTTGTTCGGCCACGAGGAGGGGGCATTTACCGGGGCGATCAGTGACCGTCAGGGTCGGTTTGAACGCGCCGATGGTGGCACCATCTTTCTGGACGAAATCGGCGATATTTCCCCGAAGACTCAGGTCGCGCTTCTGCGCGTGTTGCAGGAGGGGACCTTCGAGACCGTCGGCGGCACCGAAACCCGCCAGGTCGATGTACGGGTGGTCGCGGCGACGAACCGAAACCTGGAGCAGTTGGTCCAGCAGGGCGAATTCCGACTCGACCTGTACTACCGGCTCAAGGGGTTTGTCATCGACATGCCGCCACTGCGCGAGCGTCGCGAGGACATCCCGCGGCTGCTCAAACACTTTGCCCGCCGGTTCAGCCCTGCCGAAACAGCTCCCCGGTTTACCGACGACGCGATCCAGTTTCTCTCTCGATACCGATGGCCTGGCAATGTCCGAGAGCTGGAAAATTTCGTGCGAAGCGTACTTTTGTTCACCCGGGGCGACGACGACATCGGGATGGAACAGGTCGGCCAGTTCGGCGAGTTCTTCTCTCAGAAGGATATCAACGGACATCTGCCGGACGTCGATGCCGATGTCTCCCCGCGAAGCGTCGTCGAAGAGTTGGATGCTCCAGTGGTGGTCGGTGATGTGGATGACACCGAAAAAGCTCTCGTCGAGCAGGTGGTCGCCGATGAGCGTTCGCTGTCGAGCCTCAAGAAGAGACTGGAGCACAAGTGCATTAAGCGAGCACTGCGCGAAACAGGTGGAAACATCACCCAGGCTGCGCGCATTTTGCAGATGAAACGACCGCGACTCAGCCAGATTGTAAACGGTGATGATGAGCTGTTGGCCCTCAAAGAAGAGCTGGTAGGATGAAACCGATGAAGACCACGATTACAACGATTGGCCTTTATTTGTGCGCCGCAGCAGTGCTTGTGTCCGGATGCGGTGAAGCCATCGACTACGACGGCGAGCCCGCCTCGGCCACGCAACCGCTGGTCACCCCCGAGGTGACAGTCAATGGCGATTCGGAGGGCGACAGCGCGGGGCATCTGCCGGAAATGCAGATGGAAGTGTGGCTGATTCCCACCGATGGTGTCGGCGAGCCCCATCTTATCGAGTTTTCCCTGGGGGAAGAGGGCGACGTGAAGCTGCCGGCGGGCGATGACGTTGTGTTGCCCGAACCTGGTGACTACCAGATGGAACTGGTGGTCAACCCCTGCGACGATTGCGACTCTATGGTCCCGGAGAGTGGCGACGAGTAC
>SKMT01000526.1 GCA_007120915.1 Myxococcales bacterium
CCTGACCGATGCCGAAGTCGATCAGCTTCGGGTTGCCGTCGACATCAAACACCACGTTCCCGGGCTTCACATCACGGTGCACGATCCCCTCGTCGTGCACCGCCGCGAGCGCGTCGAGAATGGCCCCCATCACTTCCAGTGCCTCTTCTTCGGCAAATCTCCCTCGACGAGCGATTCTGTCGCGCAGATCCCCGCCGTCACAGCGCTGCATCACCACCGCCGGGCGCCCCTCGACCTTGGTGACTCCATACACCTGAACCACTCCCGGATGATCCAGCCGCTGCATCAACGCCGCTTCGCGCTCAAAGGCCTCCACAATGCCCTCGTCGGCGGCCAGATGCGGATGCAGAACCTTGATCGCCACATCACGCTCACCCACCGTGTCGTACCCGCCGAACACCGTGGCCATACCACCGCGCCCGATCGACTCGTGCAGTTCATATCGGCTGTCATCGCACTGTTTCATCACACCAACTGCTCTACTTGCTGTTGAGCTTCCAGTTCCATCCGCAACCCATCGATCACCTCCTCTGGGCGCTCACCGAAGTCGAGCACCACCTCTTCGCGGGCAAGCTGCTCCCAGACATCACCGCGCATATCGAGCAGCCGACCCCGCACCCTCAATAGTCGTGCCTGCAACGCGGCAACATCTGCCGCCTCTTCGTCCTGGCGCTGCAATCGATCCAGCAGCCGTTCGCGTTGCTGCTTCAGCTCTTCGTCAACATCATCGGCCGCGTCGAGCCGCCGGTTGATCGACTCCAACTCGTCGATCAGCATCGGTGTCGACTCTTCGTCGAGCCGACACTTCGCATCGTCCAACCACTGCCCCACCCCGGCGATTTCTTCCAGAAGAAGGCGAAGATGCTGCATCTCATCGTGCTTCAACTGCGAGCCCGCATCTACCGCCAGCACTGTCAACTCGAACAACTCGCGTCGCACCGCCTCGTCTTCCAGCTCATCGAACGCAGAAGCGAGCCGATCGGGTACCACATCTCGCCCCGACAACCTGCCCACCGGTGTCAACTCTTCCGTAGGGATCAGCGCTGCCTCGGACGTCGTTGAGATTTCACTGCCCGCGCTGGCTGCGCCCCACCAGTGCGTCATCCCCACCTTGCCCAGCAAAAGCCCCGCCGCAAATAACGTCACCGCGCCGATAACTGCGCCGTCGGGCAAGGGCACCAGACTGGTCAGCCCCATCAACATTGCAACCACCGCGACGACGGTAAACATCATTACGACCCGAAACCTGGTCGCAGGTTCGGTGCGGTATCTCCCCCCGCGTATCCGCGGTGCAGCCGGCACTGTTCTGCCTTCGTCGCGGTCATTGAACATTTTGTGCTGAATGTTTCTCTTGTCGAGTTGCTCGCAGATGCGTCGAGCGTCCGCCGCCGTCAGATCTTGGGCGAGCACGTAGGGCGTGTCGCGATATTCACTGCCGCCGTGGGCGAACCGGCGGGTGTCATCGTGCTCGGCGAGCATCTCCATCAGCGACTGAAACTCGCGCTCTGTTAATTTGCGCGGTTCCATATTCGCCTCGAAGGCGGTGTCGGGCACGAAGGTGTCGGCCCGCGACAAAATCACCACCTTCCAGTCGTTGCCCCCGGGCTGGCGAATCAACCGATGGAACCGATAGCCACACTCCAGACAGGTATCGATGGCGTCGATGATCGGGTGGTCGCATTCGGGGCAGGTTTCAGTGTGACGCGACGCCCAGCCGTTCCACATCTGCCGGTCGTACACCCCGTCGATGGCCCGGCGCATCTGGGCGGGAGTGGCAAACCGCACCGACGGATCGGCCACCAGCGACCGTTCCAGAAGATAGGTCGCTTCGTCGGGCAACTCTTCGGGAAGCTGTTCGCCAACGGACGTACCGGCGTGCTCGATGGCCGACCTCATCGTCCCTTCGATCGGCGGGTGCCCCACCAGCATCTCGTAGCCGACGGCACCCACCGAATACAGATCGGCGCGCCCGTCGTAGTCCATCCCCAGCACCCGCTCCGGGGCCATCGCTTCGAGCGCACCCAGCACCCGGGTGTGCATCGTCAACGCCGCCAGTTCGTCGACCCGTGCCATCCCGAACCCGACGATTCGTCCCCGTCCCTCTTCGTCTACCAGTACGTGTTCGGCGTTCAAATCCCGGTGCCACACCCCGGTTTTATGAGCATGTTCAACCCCGGAGAGCACGTCATCGAGCACCTGACGTGCCTGCTGCCAGCCCATCGGCCCCTTCCGGTTGACGTACTCGCGCACCGAAACACCGGGAACGTAGTCCATGACCAACGCCACCGTGTCGCTCTCTTCAATCAGGTCCTCAGCGCCCACAATCGCCGGGTGATCGAGCCGACACACCGCCGCAAACTCGCGGCGCAGCCGGCGGCGCACCGGCGGCTGACCGGCAAGATGGTTATGCAACACCTTCAGCGCCACCTGCCGGCCCGTCTGTGCTTCGGTGGCCCGAACTACGGTAGACAGCCTTCCGACCGCCAGCACCTCCAGCGGCTCGAATCCCTCCAGCGCCACCGGCCAATTGTCGAGCAACGAATCCATGTCCGGTATGATGTGTCTAACTGCGAACCGCCGCAAGTTACCCGCGGAAGCGCGTTGCTTGGTCCAGACCACCGGCTGCGCTAGTCTTGCCCCGAACCAATCATTTATCATTGACCGCAGCGAGCTTCCTGATGCCCCGTCCCGTTCGACTCCTGATCACGGCTTCGCTTTCAGCGCTGATTGCACTGCTGAGCTTGTCCGGGTGCAATCTCCAGGACCCGGGCCTCGACGACGCCCCCGACGCCGGGCCCACCGACGACGCTGTCACAGACGATGATACCGACACTTCCCCGCCCGAATGCGGGGGAGATGAACTCGAATGCGACAACACCTGTGTAAACCCGGAGACCGACCCCGACCACTGCGGCGCCTGCAACAACCCCTGCGATGACGTCCAGGGCGGTGTTGCTGTCTGCAAGACCGGAAGCTGTGTCAGCGAATGCGACAGCGACGACGATGTGTTGTGCGAAGATGATACGCTCTGCACCGACACCGACGCCGATCCGTCGCACTGCGGCGGGTGCTCCAACGCCTGCGATGACGAGGAAATCTGCGACGGGGGCGGCTGCGTCGACTGCGACCCCGGGCTTACCGGCTGCGATAACCAGTGCGTCAACCTCGACATCAACACCGACCACTGCGGCGCCTGTGGCAATGTGTGTGGCGAGGGCCAGACATGTTTTATGGGCGACTGTCTGGACATACCTTCCTGTGATCCCGGCGATGCCCCCTTCGGGGGCGGTAGTGGCGAATCGGACGCCCCCTACACCATCTGCACCGTCGACCACCTGCTGAACCTCAACCACGATTCCGACCAGTTCGCCCCCGACTTTCTCGATGACCACTTCGTGTTGGCCGAAGACCTCGATCTGGAGGGCGTAGAGTTCAGTCCTATCGGCACCGCCGAGGACGATGACGATGAACCCGACGGGTTTTCCGGCTCCTTCGACGGGCTCGGCTTTTCGCTCCAGCAGCTTCAGCTCGAGGGTACCGATCAGGTCGGGCTGTTCGGCGTCATCAACGAAGGTGAGATCTCCAGGGTCGTCGTCGAAGACGCTTCTGTCGCCGGCGACGAAAATGTCGGTGTTGTGGCCGGAGCAAACCTGGAGGGGACAATCAGCGAAAGCGGCGTCACCGGGACCGTGCACTGCCAGGCCAATTACTGTGGCTCAGTAGTCGGTACCAACGAGGGTACGATCACCACCGTGCTCACCTCCGCTGTCGTC
>SKMT01000603.1 GCA_007120915.1 Myxococcales bacterium
CTTCGTCGATGTCTGCTTCAGCGAGGAGTTGTTCGGAGTCGAGTTCCTCTTCAGTGCTCTCATCTTCGACATCGAGCGTCTGCGTGAAGTCGTCGTCTTCGAAGTGAGCGGTGGCATCGGCGATCCCCATTGCCAGATAGGCCCAGTAGCCGACTTCGTCGTCGTCGGTCAGTGGTTCGGCCAGCGCCTGGGTTGAATCCGGCTCGCCGAGGCGAGCGTTGTGAAGGGCGATGGCGGCGGCGATGAGGGGCTGGTCGTCGTGGCCCGACAGCTCCGAGGCCAGAGCGTCGGCGTTGTCGGCGATCGATTCGTCGTCGTAGCGTGTCAGGTACAGCGATTTTGCCATCAGCAGCCGGCCCTGGTTGTCGGTGTCCAGTTCGCCGGTGGCGGCCTGATTGATCACCCCTTCCAGGCTTCCGTGGGTGTCGGCGACGATTTCGGTGTCGGCCAGCTCCACGTACTGTGGTCCCTCGTCGCCCCCGTCGTCATCATCGCCGGCGATGAAGCCGTGGTAGATCCCGAAGCCGGCACCGCCGAACAAGAGCAGGCCGACGGCAGCGATGCCCACCAGGGACATGACACCGCGTTTCTTGTCCGCCTGAACTGCTTCGTCTTTGGAGGTCGTCGCCGAGGCACCCGGTTGTTGGTCCTCGCGGATGCCACTGGAGGCAGGTCGTCGCGGGTCGTCGGGGATTCCAGCCGATGCCGGCTGCTGTGATCCTGGAGAGCCGGCAGCAGCAGGTTCGGGGGCGGGATCATTGAGGTGATCGTCGTCGAGAAGGTCGTCGCCCCAGTCATCTTGTTCGGCGGCGACTTCCTCTTCTTCGGGCTCGGGCTCGATCTCTTGTTCCCAGTCTTCCAGCCCTTCGTCGCCCTCTTCGTCGTCGTCGCCGAGAAAGGAAAACGATTTGTCGCCGCCGAGAAAGTCATCATCGTCATCATCGAGATCGTCAGCGAAGAGATCGTCATCGTCCATCTCGTCGTCGCCGAACAGATCGTCGTCGTCGAGCTCGTCGTCGTCGAGCTCGTCGTCCTCCTCGGGGGCACCGAACAGGTCGTCGCTCTCTTCATCGATGCCGTCGTCGCCCGGGGCGCCGAACAGATCGTCGCTGTCTTCGTCGATGCCACCGGGGGCACCGAACAGGTCTTCGCTGTCTTCGTCGAGGTCTGGGGCACCGAATAGGTCTTCGCTGTCCTCATCGAGGTCGGGGGCATCGAAGAGATCATCGTCGTCATCTTCGATGGGAGCACCGAACAGGTCATCGTCGTCAGCCGGTTTCGATCGAGGGGGAGGAACGTCAGCGACGCTGGCCTCGATGGTCTGGGGCAAATCGTCGCCCGCGGAGATGGGGGGACCTGATGTCTCCCCGGAGGCTGGAAGATTATCGCCAGCGGATCGGGGAAGTTGGTCCCCGGCAGACTGCGGCAGGTTATCGCCGGCAGACTGTGGCAGGTTATCGCCGGCAGACTGCGGCAACTCGGGTCCACCATCGGACTTGGGTGTGGGCAGCCCGGGCCCCCCGCCAGACTTGGGCGTGGGCAACTCGGGGCCGCCGCCAGACTTGGGTGTGGGCAGCTCGGGCCCTCCGCCAGACTTGGGTGTGGGCAGCCCGGGACCACCGTCGGATTTGGGTGTGGGAAGGTCCGGAGGCGCTGAACCTGCTGAGCCCCCGGCCTGTTCGGTCGCAGTGAATGCTTCGACCTGAGAGATGGGCTGCCAGGACGTTTTGTCCGTGGATACCTGGGCGTCATCTCCGATCTTGCCGCCCTGAAGCATCAGACGAATCGCGTTTTCGTCAAAAGGGCCGAAAACTTTGCCGGTTGGGCGTTTGACGTAGTAACGTTGCATGGCTGCTCTGGGGAGGGGGCCACAGATGAATCAACTTCCAGACGACGGCTCGAACATCCCGTCTCAATCTGTGCGTAGAGGGGATGAATTTGTAGCCGTCACCTTACCGCCCCCCGACAGGTTAGGCAAGGAATGGGAAGCGCCAGAAACCGCAACGTCGCAGGATTCAGGCGTCGGTGAATGGATGGTCCGAGGAGAGCAGATGAAGCTCGTCGATCAACTCTTCGAGCAGCTCGATCTGATCATTGGCCACAGCAAACGTGGTAGGGCCGAGGCGTCGTTCGATCAGATCTGGGGCCTCCGACAGGTGGCAGAATCGTTCGGCGGCGTCGAGATCCTCAAAGGAGATTACCGTGACGTCTTGCTGAAGGTGAAACGCCGCGGGTTGTTCGAGTTCTGCCTGCAACCGCAGCGATTGTGCCGCCGGCAGCCCGCCCTCGCAGCGGGGATCGAGAAACTGACAGATCCCGGCGAGTGGATCGTCTGGGAATCGCTGTGCGATCTTGTCGGGGTCGAGCTGATAGAACTGAGAGCGGGGCTGGGATTCATCTTCCAGCAACTCCGCGATGTGCTGCAACTCCACCCGGGTGGTGACGTCACATTCATAAGGGTCGACCATCAGCACCAGGGGGTCGACGAAGAAGAAGCACTTCGGTGGCTGCCCGAGGGCGTCTAATTGCAGCGCAGAGTGAGCGTCAGCGACGCGCTCAAGCGCCGGATGGTTGGCATCGGTGACGAAGGCGTCGCGTACCCCAAGCCGGATCAGTTCGGCGTCGCTGTTGCGCAGGTCGTGATCGAGTTGGCCGCAGATCAGATCGAAGCGCTCCGGATCGGGGTGGCGCAGTGCGGCACCGCCGAGGTGGATGGTCAGCCGGCGGTGCGCCCGTTCCCAGTCGCGAAGCTCGAAGGCCACTGATTCCGGCACCGGAGCGTGGGCATGATCTTCGAGAAGCTGTAGCAGTTGCTCGGCGTCGGCGCCCAGCGAGTAGCCACGCTGGACCGATTCGGCGGCAAGCTGAAAGGTGGCCACCCGCTCCGAGAGCTTGCGGCGGGTGCCGACGCGATACAGCTCATGGAGCACGTGGATGGGGCTGTTGTCCAGAAAGACCATCACCTCGAAGTTTGGCTGGGCGATCAGGCAGCCGCCCGGCTCCGGCTGCTTGACGTCGTGATCCAGCCCCAGCGCCCGGGCGCCACGCTCGGACAGCCGGGAGAGTCGGTGATCGCCGTCGGAGCGCCCAAGCTGGAGCATTCCTCCCCACACCAGGGTGCGTTCGAGCACGGCACGAATAAATTCGTTGGGATCGGGCTTGCGGGGAAGCTGAGAGAGGGTGCGATCCAGGTAGTGGCGATCCAGTTGGGTGCACAACTGCGCGAGGGCATCGAGCTCCACCCAGTCCGCAAACTGGGCGCGGCGAAGCACGGAGATTACAAAGCCCCTCGCGCCGATCAGGGGTTTGCCCGTGGTCTCTTGCTGGGAGAAATGCTCCTCATCGACGTGCCGGGAGGCCGAACGCGACAGGCGCAGGCTGTCGATTTCGTTCCAGAACTGCACGCGCTGCAACGCATCGAGCAGCCGCCGGTCCCGTTCGTCTCCGTCGCTGTGGAAGAAACGCTGAAGCGCTCGATCATCGGTGATGCAGGTGGAGTCAACCGTGGTCAGAAGCTGTAACTCCCGGGCCAGTGCGACCACGAAGGTCAGATAGTCGAAATGCTCGGCGTCGTGCAGGTCCAGATCTTCTGCCAGTTCTCCGCGATCGCCGGGCAGGCTGATTCCACGGGCGACCCGGGAGAGGCTGCGGCGGTTGGGGGTGCCGTCCTTGTTCAGCTTCAGCGGGTCGTTGCGGATCAGTGCGCACAGGTGCAGAAGATTCAGCTCCACATCCTGGACGGTCGCCGGCTGGCGCACATCGACGA
>SKMT01000378.1 GCA_007120915.1 Myxococcales bacterium
CCACCCCAGACGACAGCCTCCCAGCTTCCGGCGCAGACGGTGAACATCAAACGCGCCTACGCCGAGGCCCTTACGCCGGTGGGGTTGCTCACATTCGGGCGGATGGGAAGCCACTGGGGGCTGGGCATGCTCACCCACGGCGGTGACGGCATCGACGACGACAGCGGCGACGCCGCCGACCGCATCGCCTTCGCCACCCCCATGCTCGGCCACATCTGGGCGCTGGCCTTCGACATCGCCTGGGCGGGCCCCCAGACCGAACGCCGCGCCGGAAACCGCGGCCTCGACCTGGACCCGGCGGACAACGCCCGGGCGGTCACCTTCGCGTTCATGGAGTACCACTCCGACGAGAGCATCGAGCGCAGACTCGACGCCGACCGTGCGACCTTCGACTACGGCGCCTACTTTTCGTATCGCTGGCAAAACGAGGACGTCCCCGCCTACTACCTACCCGCCGCCGAGCCGGAGGATCTGGGCGAATCGGACGTGATGTACCGGGGGTTCCGGGCCCACGCCGTCGACGTCTGGACCCGGCTGATCGCTCCCTGGGGCCGGATCGAGGCCGAAATTGCGCTGATGCAGGCGGCCATCGACCAGGCCTCGTTGATCCCCGGCGCCGAGTTCGAACATCCCGTCGAGTCCTTGCAGCTAGGTGGGGCGCTGGAGACCGATTTTCGGTCTCCCCTCGAGTCCGTTCACTACGGGGTGGACGCTGGATTCGCTACAGGAGATCCGGCCCCCGGGTTCGGAGCATTTCCCGAGCCCTACGACGAGCGCGCCGAACCGGGTGACCTGGACGGACCGCAGGCGGATCCGCCCCATGACAACCGGGTCGACAACTTCCGGTTTCATCCCGACTACCGGGTGGACCGAATCCTGTTTCGCGAGATCATCGGCACCGTCACCGACGCCACCTACGTGCGGCCCCACGTCAGTTGGCGCATCGGCGAGTGGGGCCCGGGCACGTTGACCGGCTCGCTGGCGGCGATCGGCTCCTGGGCGATGCATCCCACGTCGACGCCGGGGCAGGCGCGCCATCTGGGCGTGGAGGTCAATCCGACGCTGACCTACGAGAGCTACGGCAATTTTTCGGCGGCGCTGGAGCACGGCGTGTTGTTTCCCGGCGAAGGGCTGGACAATCCGGACGAAGGGTTGAGTGCGACGCCTGCACAGATGGTGCGCCTCCGCGTTGCAACGGCGTTTTGAGTTATTGGTTATTGGTTATTGGTTGGTAGTTGGTGGTCGGTGGTCGGTGGTTGGTAGTCGAGACGCGCGAATCGTTGAGAGAGCTATGACGCTACGAAACTACATGACGGTGCTGGTGATTGGCCTGCTGTTGGGGTTGGGGTGCGGGGAGAGTGAGACGCCGCAGGCCGAACGCGATGACTATCAGCCGGGGACGGTCGAAGAGCTGGAGTGTATGCCCGATCTGGACGGGCGGATTGAAGCGGACCAGCTTCAGCCGGCGTTCGACGTGCCGATCAACTATCGGGTGTCGCCGGCGGGTCATGAACGACCGGTGGATCTGGCGGGGTATGAGGATCAGCACGGCGTACGCGTCTGGGATCTGTCGTCCGAGGAGTACGAACTCGCCGACGAGACTCTGCGGGTCGTTGCCGAACCGGTCGACCAGCGGTGGTATGCCGACGAGTTTGCCGGCGCTGATTTCGTCACTGTGCTCGACGCGGCGCTGCAGATCGACGCGGTGTATTCGCACGACGGCGACACGCTGTATCTGCACGGATACGCCTCCGCTGAAGAAGCCCCGGACATCGGGCAGACGCTGGTGGTCTACGACGAACCGGTGGTCGCCTACGACTTCCCGCTCCAAGAAGGCGATTCCTGGTCGCAGACCGCCCAGGTGCAGGATGGCCTGTTCCGCGATCTGCCCTACACCGCCGAGGAGCACTACGAGTTTGAGATCGACGCCACCGGGGAGCTGTGGCTGCCCGATGTCAGCTTCCAGAAGGCATTGCGCGTACGCACCTCGCTGACCATCGACTCCGCGGTGGGCAACCCCGTCTACCGCGAACAGGTGCAGTTTCTGTTCGAGTGTTTCGGCGAAGTCGCCCGACTGGTGGGCCCGGATGTAGAACTGGAAGAAGGAGACGAAGATGAAGCGTATGAGTTTGATCGATCTGTGGAGATGAGGAGGCTGGGATTTTGACGTCTGTGGTTTGCAAGAGGCCCCTCCGCCTCACATTCGTTCGGCACCTCCCCAGCGAATCTGGGGAGGGAAGCCGTGCAGCTAAGCACCGATGGTGGTTTTCGTCGAATGTTCCGACCGGTGGAAATCTGCACGGCTTTCCTCCCCACGAGGCACGAGTGGGGAGGTGCCGAACGAATGTGAGGCGGAGGGGCACCTCGCAAACCCGAAACGGCAGATAGCAGCACGGCTTTCCTCCCCAGATTCGCTGGGGAGGTGCCGAAGCGAAGCGGAGGCGGAGGGGCCCCGCGCAAACCAGAAGAGTCACACTAACCCCACGAACAAAGGATAAACCTATGATCTGGAAAACCTGGAAAGACGCGTTCAACACCTGGGAGAAACACACCGCCGACTACCTCGAAGAGGTGCTCAAGAGCCCGCTGGTTCTCAAGCCGTCGGGCACCATGCTGTCGCTGGCGATGAAGGCGAAGGCCAAGCGCGACGAGGCGGTCACGAAGTGGTGGGGCATGGTGGGACTTCCCACCAAGCACGACCAGGAGCGCACGCTGCACAATCTCAACCAGCTCGAAAGCAAGATTCTCGACCTGGAGGAGAAGCTCGAAGAGGTGCAGCGAGACTCTTGAGTCTTGGGTCTTGGGTCGTGAGTCTCGGGTCTTGGGTCTTTCCAACTCTCCAACTCTCCGACCCTCCAACTCTCCAACTAACACCCATGAGGCAACCATGGACGTGACACCCTATCTCGATCTCGCCCCCGCCCCCCGGGCGGTGTTCGATCATCTCGACCAGCGGCGCACCCGGGTGCGGTTTATGCTGCCCGACGGTGACGGCGACTGGTACGGGATGACCTGGCAGTCCTTCGCCGATCAGATCCGGCGCATCGGCCAGTATCTGATGGACATCGGTGTGAGCACCGGGGACCGGGTCGCCATCTTTGCGCCCAACAGCGTGGAGTGGTTGTCGGCGGCGCTGGCCACCCAGGCCGTCGGCGGGGTGATGGTGCCGGTGTATGGGACCAACACAGCCGACCAGGCCGGCTACGTCATCGAGCACAGCGACGCGAAGGTGGTGTTCACCGACACCGAACCTCTCTTGTCGCGGGTGTTTCAGCAGTGGGACGCCTACGATGACGTGCTCAAAGTGATCACGCTCTCCGACGAGGTGGAACCATCTCCGGTCCTCCAGAAGGTGCGCGAAGAGAGCGAACAGGCTCCCCAGTTCGGTGACATCGAACAGCGGGTCACCTCTATCAGCCGCGTCTTCGAGGTGGGCCGGTCGCTCGACGAGGAAAACCCGGCCCGGTTTAACGAAGCGCTCGAAAGCGTCGGGATCGACCACCATGGACTGATGCTCTACACCTCCGGGACCACTGGAAAGCCGAAAGGTGTGCCGCTGACCCACCGCAACGTCGGGGTCAACGGCAACGACTGGCTTCGCTGCAATGCCCCGCTGATCGAACAGAACGCCGTTGATCTGCTGTGGCTGCCGTTTAGCCACGTCTTCGGGTTCGGCGAAGCCTGTCTGGGCAACACCCTGGGGTTCACCACCTACATGACCGATCCACAGTCGGTGCTCGGCCAGTTAAAAACGGTGCGACCGTC
>SKMT01000393.1 GCA_007120915.1 Myxococcales bacterium
CACCCAGCCTGGCCGGTGCAAACAAGATCCCGGCGACGAACCGCGCCTCATCGGCGGGCATCTCGGCGATCCAGTCCGCGAACACATCGTCGATGTTCCAGCTTCGCCGCTCGCCCTCCTCAATGACCGACCCCAATGTCACCGACGACAGCCCCCGGGCCACCAGCTCGTCGAGCAACCACTCCACCACCTCTTCGCCCGCTTCCTTGCCCGACCCCGCAGGCACACAACGCCGAAGCGGCTCGCCTGCCTCCTGGTCCCACTCCACCGCCCCGGGGACCTCGGCAATTACGCCGCGAGGACCAACCTCGGCGCGGCGAATCGCCGTTTTTAGCACCCGCAAGAAAAGCGTCTGCAGCGACAGGCGTCGAAGCTGCGGGGTCTGCACCATCAGATCCACCGCCCGGCTTCCCGTGTTGAGCACCCGATTGATCCGCCAGTGCTGAACGGAGGAGCGGCCCGGCTCATAGCCGTTGCGCTTCAGAAGCGCCCAGCCGGCGGCCACGGCCATCGGGGTGGCCCCCTCCCCCGCCAGTTTGATGCTCAGATCGGCTGCTGCCTGATGAAGATCATCGCCGTGGCCCGGCTGCGCATCGGCGCTTAGCGCCCACAGTTGTGCCGCCGAGCCCTCAACCCCAGTCCGTTGGACCAGCGCCTGAAGCCACCCTTCAAGCTGGGCATCCCCTCCATCGATGGTCTCCAGGTTGCATCCCTGAGTCGTGCCACCCTCCGGCTCGATCTGTTCGATCTCGATACGTCGGTTCATCGAACGCTCACGCCTCGTGCAGCTCGCGCCACGGCTCGTAGTAATGCTTGCGAATCAACCGCACCACGTGCCGTCCAAAATCGATCAACGGCTCGGCGCCAATCTCCTCGATCTTCGACTCCAGGTGGCCATAGCTGCTGATGGGCATCGATTTCGGATCCAGTTCCTCGCGGTCGTTGATAAACTGGTTGACCGAATCCCGATACTCGTCGGGGGCGTCTTTGCCGGGATGGGCCGACGCATACAGCTTGACGACCCCTTTGGTGTTCACGTCCAGCACCGAATAGCCGATGGCGCCATAACGGAAGTTGATTCCACCGGCGCGCCCTCCGCCGATGCGCATCTCACAGCCCATCTCCCGCATGTTGATCACCACCTGCTCCAACGCCTTGCGACGTTCCCGTCCACCCAGCTCTTCGGCCTTCTTCATCACGTCCAGTGTGTCCATCTGTTACCTCCGCTCCAATCTTGGATCCATTTGCGCCTTTCCCGCCACTGCCGGCGTTGGCCGGGCGCTCAAGGTAGTCACCGCCTTATCGGGTTCAACGCTGCGTGCTGGTTCAGTTCCAACTCAAATCGGCACGCACGTCCTCGTCGTAGGCCTTCTTCAGCGGCTGAAGTGCCTCCCGGACCGACTCGTCGATCCGATCCGGCGCGTTGATCTGTAGCACCACGTAAAAATCGCCCTGGTCTCCACCGCGGCGCACCCCTTGGCCTTTCAGCCGCAGCTTTGCGCCCGAATTCACACCTTCCGGCACAGTCACTGCGTACTCGCCCCAGGGGGTGGGCACGTTGATTCGGGTACCCTCCACGGCCTCCGGGATCGTAATCGGTACGTCCATGTACAGATCGAGCCCCTCGCGGCGGACCCGGGGGTGCGATCTTACGCTGATTTCGAGCAACAGATCGCCGGGCTCGCCCTTTCCGTGCGGCGTCTTTGGCGCCGGGCCTCCCTTGCCCTTCAGCCGCAGCCGCTCGCCGTCTTTGACCCCCGGGGGCACCCGCACCTTCATCGGTTTGGACTGGCCCTGCACCGAAAGCTGCATCTCGCCGCCCTCAATGGCCCTCACGAAGTCCAACTGAAGCGACGCGGTGACATCCCGGCCCTTCACCGGAGCCTGAAATCCACCAAAATCGGTATAATCGCTGGTATCGAAGGGGCTTCGCCCCCCGAAAATCTCGCCGAACAGATCCTGGAAGCTCGCCCCGTCTCCGCCCCGGTACACCCGGTAGCCTCCGGAGGGCCCGGCGCCGAATCCCGCCCCCCCTGCGCCGGCTTTCTGCCACTGCTGATACTTTCGGGCCTGCTCCGGATCGAAGCCCTCACGAAGCCCTTCGAGACCAAACTCGTCGTAGAGCTTGCGCTTCTCCGGATCGCCGAGCACCTCGAAGGCCGCCGATGCCTTCTTGAACTTCTCCTCGGCCTCCGGGTCGTCGGGATTGACGTCGGGATGATATTTACGCGCCAACTCTCGGTAGGCTTTCTTAATCTCGGCGGTGTCCGCATCCCGCGACACCCCCAGAATGTTGTACAGATCGTTTTCCATCGTCGCTGTCATCTCTCCATCAGAACATTCGCGGTCCACAACTGTGGTATAAAACCACTGCCGTCAGTCACGAAATCCAACAAACAGCCCCCCGTCGCTATTCTGCGCTCTGCTGTTTTGACTCAATGCCGTCCTGACGGAATAATCAGTCGACTTCCATCAGCACCACCGCTCAGTCCGCACCACCGAAGGAGGGCTCGACGAATCCATCGCCCATATTCTCGCGGTTACGGCCCTGGCGGCCCGCCGACCAACCCGACGTCGATCCGGCCTCGTCAGCAAGCGGCACCTCATCGTGTTGAGCGCGCTTGTGCAGCGGCACCGCAAAGGAGGTTCCGCCCGCGGGCAGCCCCACCCCTTCCGGCAGATACCCGGCCAGCCCCAGCACCTTCGGCTCGTCGCGAAGCTCTTCGGCGGTGCGCGCCAGCTTTACCACCCATTCGTTCATCTTCTGTTGATGATCTCTGAGCTCGGAGAAGACATCGCTTCGGCGGCTCGTCGAAATCTCACCGACCAGCGTCACCGTCGAGTCGAACAGCTTATCCAACAACGTGGCCCCACGTACGATCAGATCGTGGAGGCTGCGAGGGCGCCGATACGCCTCTTCGACCCGGGGGTCGGTGCGCAACACACCGAGTGTGCGAAACGCCCCGGCGATCACGGTGACCGTGTGGTCGTGGGCGTGTAGCCCGTGGTCCACGGCCAGCTCGATCACCTCCGGATCATCGACCCGGTCGCGGAGGCTGACCTTCACCGACTGCACCCACATCCCGACCTCATCGGCCGCCGTGTGCACCCCGTGCACCGCAATGCGGTCGCCTCCGGCCTGCTGGCGGCGCTTCTCCACCAGTTTCTCACCGGCTTCAACGAGCCCGCGTCCCTGTTCGACCACGTCGTTGGTCAGGCCCACCTTGCTGAACGCTTCGCGTACGTCGGGAACGGAATCCCAGGTCTCTACGGCCACGAAGATCTGACCCATCAGGCGATAGTACGGCATCGTCATCGTTGGTCCTCAATCTGTTCGATGAAAGCGATCATTCCGGCATGCGCGGCGGGCACCATATCCGAAGGGCCAGATCGGTACAACATACCGCATCGACCATTCCGGGTTTCGCCACCGCTGTTCGATGGGCCGAAGGCGCCATCGCTGTTCGTGTCGGGCGCTGAACAGCGCGCCCGAGGATGCTCAGGAGCCACGGTCGCGTTGCATTCCGGTATCCGGCCATCGGCGTTGATACCGACGTCACAGCTTACCGTGCCCGGTAAAGGCACCCTGCGCGGAGGTGATCCGACCTCCTCGATGGCACGACCTCACGACCTCACGATCCAGGACGCACGACCCGACAACCTCAAATATTCACCTTGACCCGCGACGGCGGCACGCCCTCGTTGAGCAAGGTTTCGGCGACGATCTGAATCATCACCGGCGCCCCGCTCAGATAGGCGTACA
>SKMT01000359.1 GCA_007120915.1 Myxococcales bacterium
GATATCATACCTGCGCGATTCGCAGTGACGCCACCCTCTGGTGCTGGGGTTACAACCGCGACCATCAGGTCTCCGAAGACAACTCCAACACCATCACATCGCCACTTCGCGTCCTCTACGACAAACAATGACCCACCTGCGACCTGGCCCCTCGGATTTCGACATTCCGGTGGCTGCTCGAACCTCCGAACCCCGAACTCCCTGCGGGCTACGCCCTCGGTCGGTCGGGGCTACAATCCGGCGAACGCACCTCCAGGGGTTTGACCCACGACCTCACGACCCAAGACCTCAAGACCCCACGACCCGTACCGGCGGTGGACTCGTCGCTGTTCGTGCACAATGATCGACGGGACGTACTGTACCGACTCCCGATCGGAAGCTGATGAAATACACCTACCTACAGGCGCTGGGCTGGCTCGGCGCATACATTTTGCTTGCCGTACTCCCCTTGCTCATTCTGTTCGTCGGGCACCTTCCGCCGTCTCGCGGATTTCTCACGGAACTGGGCGTTGGCCTCGGCTTTATCGGGCTGTCGATGATGGGGCTGCAGTTCGTGCTCACCGGCCGGTTTCGACGCTTCGCGATGGGGTTTGGCCTCGACAACATGCTCCAGTTTCACCGCCAGGCGGGCCTGATCGCCACCGGTTTTATACTGGCTCACCCGGTCATCCTTATCGCCTCCAACCCCGCCTACGCCGCGTTTTACGACCCCAGAGTCAGCACACCGCGCGCGATGGCGCTGATCACGGTGACCATCGCCCTTGTCGCCATCGTCACCACTACCCTGTGGCGGCGCAGCTTCGGGATCCCCTATGAGTGGTGGCGCACCGGCCACGGCATGCTCGCTCTTCTCATCGTGCTCATCGGGCTCGGTCACGTGCTGATGGTCGGCTACTACGTCGATCCCCTCTGGAAGCAACTGGTCTGGATCGGGTTTACCGGCGGGGCAATGGCCCTGCTGATCCACGGACGGATCATCCGCCCCCTGGCGCTGAACCAATACCCCTGGAAGGTCGCAGAAGTACGCCCGGAAACCGGCCCCACCTGGACCATCGCTCTTGAGCCCGATGGCCACGACGGGCTCGACTTCCAGCCCGGCCAGTTCGGCTGGCTAACCATCGGCCCCACCCCGTTTTCGCTGCAGCAACACCCCTTTACCATCGCCTCCAGCGCTGAAAAACCGCGGTGCATCGAGTTTACCATCAAGCAACTCGGCGACTTCACAGCCACCATCAAGGACATCCCTGCTGGTACCCCGGCGTTTGTTGAAGGTCCGTTCGGCGCCTTTGTCCTGGGTGAAGAAACACAACAACACGGCGCCGTGTTCATCGCCGCCGGCGTCGGCATCACCCCCGTGATGAGCATCCTCCGCACGCTTCGCGACCGCGGCGACGCCCCTTCAATGCAACTGATCTACGCGAACCAATCGCCGCAGACTACCATCTTCCACGACGAGCTGGAGTCACTGGCCGGTCAACTCCCCCTGGAGTTGATTCACGTCTTCGAACAGCCCCCACCGAACTGGCAGGGCCATCAGGGGCTGGTTACCCCGGAGATACTCGAGGATGTGCTGTGGGACGACGACGGCAAGCGCCGCTACTTCATCTGCGGGCCTCAGCCACTGATGGACGCCGTGGAGCAGTATCTGATCGACCGGGGCATCGATGGCAGGCGAATCGTCTCCGAGCGGTTCGAAATCGTCTAACCCGGAGATTTCACGCAGATGTGTACTGAGACACAGCAGGGCCCACGCTCACTGGATGATGACGACCGACGCAATGTTCGCATTGTTCAGCGTGAGCGACCAGCGGGAGCGGTGCAGCGCCAGTGAGCGTGGGCATCTGCGAAGTCGCAATAGCATTTGCGTGAGATTTCCGGACTAAACACGGGACCACCACCATGATTCACGTCAAAGTCAAATGGGCCGCCTGGATCACGGGCCTGCTCTTCGCCCTGATCCTGGTGGGATTCGCCTGGATGCGCAGCCCGCCGGTCTGACTCCACGACCCAGGACGCACGACCCAACCCTCTCAATCCGTGTCGTAGGTGAAGTATAACTGAGGCCCGCCGAACTGCCGGCCCACTGCATGTACCCAGCCCAGCTCGTCGTAGGCAAACTTCGGATTATCGTACCCGTCGAAGCTCCCCATGTCGTATTCGACCCAATCCCCGCTCTCCTGGCGGGCGTAAAACAACCGCTGTTCATCGTCGTCGTCGGTGCCCCGATACACCAGGTGAGGTTCGCCGTCGGTGTCCAGATCAAGCTGGACGTTCAGCCCCCTGGAGCTGTCATCGACGACCAATTCGCTGGAAAACCCGGTGGCGTCTTCCTGCCACAGCAGCGGCCCGTCTTCGCCGTTGGTTCCAATCCACAGATCGTCGTTGTCATCGACAGCAATCGACGGGGTTAACGATTCCTCGTCGCCCAGCGCCTCGGTGTTCCAGGTGCCGAGGGTATTGCGTTCGAATACGTAGGTGTCGACAGTGTTGCTGAACGAACCGGTTACGAACACCGGTGTGCCGTCGGAGCGGGCACCTACGTCGACAAACAACAGATTTGCATCATCGACAGTGCTCACCGGCTCGTCGCCGGTGGTACCGTTGGATTCGCGCCAGTAGTAGTGAAACTCCCCATCATCGTCAGGGCTGCCGTTGACGATGACGTGGGCAGTATCATCGTCATCCAGCGCCAGCCCCACTCGCCCGAAGCTACCCAACTCTTCGTACTCATCGAGCTCCACGCTGTTCCAACCGCTGGAATCACGCCAGTGGTAGGTCAGATGGTCGAAGTTCGACAGCACGATATGAGGCTCGTCGTCGCTGTCGAGAGCGACGTCGACATAGGGAATGGTGGTGAGCCCGTCGCTGACCGGATCGGCGACTTCATACTGCCAGTTCGATCCGCTTCGGGAGGCCAGTATCAACTCGTCGTCCTCGCGATCGGCCATCGCCACCATCGGGGTCCCCTCACCATCGGCGACAATATCGTAGCCGTCGAAGGTGACGTCCCGATCGTCGGCCATGTTCTCGGACGTGAAGTTGCAGCACGGCACTTCACACACCGCATAGCTCGTATCGCAGACGTTGCCGGCACCGCAGTCGTCGTCATCGACGCATTCTACGCAGGTGTTTCCACCGGTCTCACAGACCAGGTCGTCCTCGCAGTCCCCGTCGTCCACACACTCCACGCAATACGACTCGCTCAGTTCACAGACCAGTTCACCGGAGCAGTCACCGTCGCCCAGACACTCTACACACTCCGGGCCGTTCAGATCACAGACGTACCCGTCACCACAGTCGGAGTCGTCAGCGCATACCACGCACTCCGGTATTGACGAATCACAGACCAGCCCGTCACCGCAGTCTCCATCGTCGACACATTCCACACATTCCGGCCCCTCCGTGTCGCATACCTCCCCACTGTCACAATCGGAGTCGCCGACACAGTCCACGCAGATCTCGTCGTCATCACAGACCTGACCCGTCGCGCAATCGCCGTCAACCGTACAGCCCGTGCAGGCATTCGTCTCCACATCACAGACCAGATCCCCCGAACAATCTGCGTCGCCCAGACAATCGACACATTCCAACTCGCCGCTGTCACAGACCTGCTCCGAGGAGCAGTCGTCACTGTCGAGACACCCTACGCATTCGGCCTGCTCGCTGTCGCAGACATCACCTCCCGAACAATCTGTGTCCTCCACACAGCTGACACACTCTGCATCGGCGGCGTCGCACACCTCTCCACCGGGGCAGTCATCA
>SKMT01000425.1 GCA_007120915.1 Myxococcales bacterium
GGTCGGTCTCGGGGTCGTTCTCGTTCTCGGAGTCGCAAACCATTGGCCCCGCAAACCCATTACGAGCCAGAGAAAACGGACCCCGAGACGCCGCCTGTGTAAGCGCGACCTGTCGGGGTCCGGGGTAAGACTCAGGAGGGGAAAGGGCGCCGCCGCCGGACGGGATCATCGAGACAGAGTCTCGACTGGAGAGTGGAATGGTATCCGACGGCAGCGCAACCGGTGAGAAAGGGGGAAGAGTTATTCGTATTCTACGGTCACGAAGACATCCGCAACGTGTTCGCATACAGTCTGAAGCAACCGCTGTGCCAACCCGTAAAGAAAAACAAAAAACAACCCCGAAGGCAGCTCAACGCCCCGTAATGTAACAAGAAATCAGAGCCCTCGTTTTTGGGCCGCCCCCTCAGAAATGCTGACGCTGAGGTGCTCCGGAAGGTTTTTCCGGGGCTAGATTCGGAGCCCCGAAAATCGTTCCGGAATAGTTTTCCGAGAAACCACCAGCAAACTGCTCGCAGCGAAAAACTTCAGGACTCGTCGTCCTCTTTGTACTGCTTCAGCTTGTTGCGGATCGTGCGGGTGGACACGCCGAGGCTGCGGGCGGTCTGGGAGCGGTTGCCGTCGTAGCGGTCCAGCGTCTCCTTGATGACCACCCGCCGAATGTCGGTCAGCGGCGCGTCACCGGCGCGAAACCGGACCATGTGCGGCGGCTGCTCATCGACGTCGGTATCTTCGTACAGCCCTTCTGCCTGAGCATTCTCACTGTCCGACGTCTTGCTCGATACCACCTCGGTTTCGTCCAGAGCGATATGCTCCTCGTCGATCATCTCTTCGTCCATCGCCAGGATCAGCGCCCGCTCGATGATGTTGATCAACTCCCGAATGTTGCCGGGAAAGCTGTAGGCTTCCAACTTTCGCACCGCCGCACCGGTCAGCCCCTGCACATCGCTGTCGAACGCTGCGGCCAGCCGGTTCGTGTAGTAACTCGCCAGCGGCTTGATGTCGTCGGAACGGTCGCGAAGTGCCGGAATCTCCAGCGGAAACACGTTGATCCGGTAATACAGATCTCGGCGGAAGTTCCCCTCCTCGACATACTCCTTCAGATCCCGGTTCGTCGTCGCGATTAACCGAATATCCACGGGAATCGACTCCGCCCCGCCCACTCGAACAACCTCCCGCTCCTGGATTACTCTCAGCAGCTTGGTCTGCAAGTTCAGCGGCATCTCCGTAATCTCGTCGAGCAGCAGTGTGCCTCCGTCGGCCTGCTCGAACACCCCCGTGTGCCGGTCGATGGCTCCGCTGAACGCCCCCTTCTCGTGGCCGAACAGCTCACTTTCGAGCAGGCTCTCCGAAAGGGCTGCACAGTTGATCGCCACCATCGGCCCGCCGGCGCGCTTTGACTTGCGATGGATGAACCTGGCGAATACCTCCTTGCCAACTCCCGTCTCCCCTGTCAGAAGCACCGTCGCCGGGGTACGGGCCACGTTTTCGGCGAGCCGGCAGACCTCTTCGGTCTTCTCATCGCGATAAATCACGGTGTCGTCGTCCGACGGCTGAGCTGCCATCTTCTCGAATTGCTCCCCATCGACACCGCTGCCGTCGCGAAGCGCAGCGATGTACACGCCGCTGACCTCGTCGAAGCTGCGTGTGAACTCGTTGTCGGTGGGGCTAGAACTCACCGCTGAATCCCGGCTCGAAAGATACATTGCAGCAGAACGGATACTGACGTCGATCCTACACCAGCACACAACGGTTGTGAAATCGCGCATAGGGTTGGGAGATTGGGAGGTTGTACCACCTCTGTACGATGGGCCAAGGCGCCATCGCTGTTCCAGTCGGGCGTTGAACACCACGCCCGAGTATGCTCAGGAGCCACGCTCGCACCGTCGGATAACCTCCAACATCGTACGCCGATAGCATGATCACAGCCTGTCCGACCGGGTAAAGGCTCCCTGCGCGGTGGTTTGATGGGTGCTGGAAACTGGACGGATCAATTGCTTCCCACCGATCGAACCAGCACGGCCGAGACATATTATGGATTTTCCTTGGCGTCCTTGGCGCTCTTGGCGGTTCTAATTGGTTTTCCTCTGCGCTCTCTGCGTCTCTGCGGTTCCACAAGGTTTTACTCCCTCCCTCTGCGGTTATTTGCCCCGCGGTGATCCGCGTTAATGTTTACGATTCGTTTTGTGCGATCCCTGCCGTACAGAGTACGCCGTGACCGACGTTTCCCCCTCCAGCTTCCCGTTGTACCGTCCCGAAGATGAACACGACGGCTGTGGTGTCGGTTTTATCGCCGACACCTCCGCAACCGGTCGCTCCGATCTTATCGCCCGTGGCATTCAGGCCCTGGAAAACCTGCAGCATCGCGGCGCCGCCGGCGCTGATGCAAAAACCGGCGACGGAGCGGGACTTCTGTTCGGGCTGCCCCACAACTGGTTTGCCCACCGGCTCGCCGAAGCCACCGGAGAGTTGCCGGCCGGTCCGGTGGGCGTGGGGGTGTTCTTCTGGCCCCGTGCTCAGCCCGCAGTCCAGCGCCGAGGCCGCGATCTGGCCGAAGAGATTCTGATCAGCCGTGGCATCGAACACTTCTTCTGGAGAACCGTACCGGTTCGCCCCGACACCCTGGGCGTGAAAGCCTCCGAAAACCGCCCCCACATCGAACATCTTGTCGTCGGCTTCGACGATGACATCCCCCATCTGGAAGCCGACCGCAGGCTGTACGCTGCCCGCCGCGAATTTGAAGCCCGTACCGCCGAATCTGACACCGACGCCTATATCGCGTCGATGTCCACCCGAACCATCGTCTACAAGGCGCTGATCATGGCCGACGGGCTGGCATACTTCTACCCCGATCTCGAGCGGGACTGGCCCACAAAGTTCGTAATCTTCCACCAGCGCTTCTCCACCAACACTCTGCCGACCTGGCCTCTTGCCCAGCCGTTTCGCCGACTCGCCCACAACGGTGAGATCAACACTCTGACCGGCAACGCCAACAACACCGAGATGCGCGAGGAGGATCTCTCATCACCTCTGTGGGACGACGATCTGAAGTACATCCGCCCCCTTCTGCAACGCGGCATCAGTGATTCGGCGATGCTCGATAACGTGCTGGAGTTTTTGAACCTGTCTGGCAGGTCCGTGCCCCACTGCATGGCGATGCTGATCCCGCAGGCGTTCGAAAACGACGCCGATATGCCCGACGACATCCGGGCGTTTTACGAATACCACGCCTGCATCAACGAACCCTGGGACGGTCCGGCAGCAGTGGTGTACTCCGACGGAGATGTCGTCGGCGCTCACCTGGACCGCAACGGGCTTCGCCCCCTTCGCTACCAGCGAACCGACGACGGGCTGTTGTGTGTCGGCTCCGAAGTCGGCGTGCTCGACCTTCCCGCCGACCGCATTGTCGAACGCGGCCGGCTGGGCCCGGGACACATGCTCGTGGTTGATCTGAATGAAGGCAAAGTGTTCGGCGGAAATGAGTTGAAATCGCAACTCGCCTCCCAAGCTCCCTACCGCGACTGGCTTCAAGATCGGATCATTCGTCTCGAAGAAGACATCACCACCTCCCTGGACACACCGAAAAATAGTGACGAGGAACAACAGGAAGAACCACAGCACGACGACACGCTGGTGCGCCGCCAGATCGCATTCGGCTACAGCCGCGAAGAGATCAAGCTACGCGACGAATCCCGCAAGATCCTCGAAACGCCGGAGCTCAAGGCAAGCACCACCTGCTGCCGCGTCCCGGTCTATCGCTCGCA
>SKMT01000610.1 GCA_007120915.1 Myxococcales bacterium
CCACCGCCCCCGTTGCCGAGCTCCGATTCTTGACCGGCGAGCTGTTCGTCGACATCGCTGACGTAGTCGGCCAGCGTGGCCGCGTCGTGCACCTGGGCCATACCGTACAACATCCGGGTCAGCTCCAACTGCAGGCTGCGGGCATCTTCAAAGCGTCGATCTGGCTGAGCAGCCAGCATTTTGTACAGCGCGTGTTCCAGCCGATCCGGCAGATCCGGGTTCAGCGTCGAAATATCGGGGACCACCGCCGACTCCACCAGGTCCAGCACCTCTCGGGGCTGCTCGCCTCTGAACAACTGCCGTCCGCACAGCATCTCGAACAGCACTGCCCCCAGGCTAAACAGGTCACTTCTGGCGTCGATCTCCTCTCCGCGCGCCTCCTCGGGGCTCATGTAGCGATACTTGCCCCGCAACTCGTCTTCTTCCTGTTGCCGCTCGCGCATCGAACTGGCGATGCCGAAGTCGACGATCTTGACGGCCCCGTCCCAGGAAATCATCACGTTTTGAGGGCTGATATCGCGGTGAACCAACCCCAGTTGTTCGCCCGCGGCCGACTCACGGCGATGGATATAGTCCAGCCCCCGGGCCACCTCCACCGCCACATACACCGCGTCGCCCACCGCCAGTGGCTGCTCGATGTCGCGCCCCGCCTGCAACAGCCTGCTTAGCTCCACCCCGTCGACAAACTCCATCGCCAGGTAGTAGTCGCGGCCCACTTTCCCAAAATCGTACACCTGAACGATGTTCGGATGGTTCAGCCCCATCGCCACCTTTGCTTCCTGGATAAACATCTCCACGAAGCGGTCGCTCGATGCCAGATGGGGCAAAATCTTCTTGATCACCAGGCGCTTCTCCAGCCCTTCTGCCCCCACACTTCGGGCCAGAAAGACCTCGGCCATTCCCCCTTTGCCGATCCGTTCCAAAAGCTCGTATGTGCCGAAAGGTTTCGTCACGTCGCCTCGCCGTCGGCGATCACCTCAAAGGGGCTCACCGTCGCGTGTCCGCTGATTCTCATCGTCTTGACCCGAGGCTACACACTATGTGCGGAAGTGCAATTGTCGTCGAGAGTATGCCAGTTTAACTGGCGCATCGCTTCGTATAATCCGACGGCACAGGCGTTGGACAAATTCAAGCTTCGCACCTTGTCACTGATCGGAATTCGGCACAATCGCTGTTCGTAGCGTTGGCGCAACTCTGGGGACAGCCCTTTGGTCTCCTTGCCGAAGACAAGCACCGAGCCCTCCCGCCACTTCGCCTCCGTGTAGCACCGCCCCGCTTTCTTGGTGAACAAAAACAGCCGTTCCTCGGGAAAGATTTGCTCAATTTCTGCGAAGTTGTCGTGCACGCACAACCGAACATGCGGCCAATAGTCGAGCCCGGCCCGGCGCAGGTAGCGGTCATCCAGCTCATAGCCCAGCGGCTTGACCAGATGCAGCCACACGTTCGCCCCCGCACACAGCCGCCCGATGTTCCCGGTGTTGCCCGGAATCTCGGGGTGAACCAGCACCACATGCAGTTCGCGGTCCCGGGGCCCACCCCAGTGTTCTTGGGGAGAACGAATGTTGAATTGGTAGGGATTATCGTCACTCACGTCACTGTACTCCGAACCACACCGCTGACGACGATCGCAGGTGTCGGCGAGCCTACCACATCGGGGATGACTGAGCCCACCGCCGGCACTGAATTCATCTCTCCATCACCCATGCCTTCGGGCGGGTAAACTGGTTGAGCCCTTCCCGGTCACCCAGCAATCCCACCCCCACCGGCTGACCATTCAACGGCCGTGTAGAGCTGACCTGCCCTCCGCAACGACTCCAGTAGACACTGGCCGCGTTCAGCGCTCGCAACAGCCGCCGGGCGCGCTGACGGTCCGCCGAAAACACACCGGCGACCAGTCCATAGTCCGTATCCTCGAGCCGATACATCGCCTCCTGGTCGTCGCACACCCGCTGTACTGCCAGCACCGGCCCCATCGTCTCCTCGCGCATCAGCAACATCCGGTGGTCCACATCCGTGACCACCGTGGGCTCAAAGTAGTTGCCCTGCCCTCCGCGCACCCTCCCTCCCAGCAGAATGCGCGCTCCCTTGCGCACCGCATCTCCCAACTGATGCTCCAGCGTGTCCAACTGGCGGCTGTCGACCACCGGCCCCACACGAGTCGTCTCCCGACCCGGATCGCCGAGCCGATAACTGTCGACATACTGGCACAGCGCCTGGGTGAACCGCCGATAGATCGTCTCGTGCACGTAGAGCCGATCGAAGGCGCGCCGGCCTCGCCCGGAGTTGTAATATGCCAGATCCGCCACCCTTCGGGCCGCTTGCTCGACATCGACGTCCTCACACACATAGGCGCCGTCCTTCCCGCCCAGCGCAAAGTGTTGGGGTATCAGCCGTGAGGCCAGTTTCTGCGAAATCATCTGCCCCGTTGGGTAGGTCCCTGTGAAAAAGACACCTGACACCGCCTCGTCGAGTACATAGTCGCCCACCGAACCGTCACCGATCACCAGGTCGATCACGTCCTTGGCAATGCCCGCTTCCCACATCATCTCTATCAGCTCTCTGCCCACCAGTGATGCATGCTCCGACGGCTTGTACAACACGCTGTTGCCCGCCAGAAGCGCCGGCACCATCACCTCCACACCGACCAGACAGGGAAAACTCCAGGTCGAGATGTGAGCGACTACACCGAAGGGCTCCCGTTCGACACGCTGGCTGCCCCTGCGCGAATCATAAGCCGGGGTTACGTCGTCGTCAGCCACACAGGCCTGACAGAACTGTTCGATTCGCTCGCAGGCGACATCGACCTCCGAGCGGGCCTGGCGCACCGGCGTTCCTACCTGGCGGACTAGCCACTCGAGTATCCGGGTTCGCTGCTCATCGAGAAGCTGCGCAAACTGCGCAACCGCCCGGACCCGATCCTCCCGGGGCTGGTCAGACCAGCGTTTCTGGCCCTCTTCGAGATTTCGGAATGTGCGATGCACCGTGCGACGGTCGTCGCAACAGAGCCGTTCGATCACCTCTCCCGTCGCCGGGTCGATACACTTCAACATGTCGCTTCTCCTTCCATGGTGTGGGTCAATTCGATGCCCCCGGCGCCGCCGACGACGCCGATGGTCACGAGCCGCGTCCATGCGCACTCGTTTACTCCCCTGCGGTATGTGTACTGCCTGATGAGCCTGGGCTGCCGGTTACCGGCGTCGCTGCCGAATGGCATCCAACAAATCTTCGAGCAACACCTGCGTTGGCAACAACTCGTGCTGCTCGGGCTCCTGGAACTCCGGGTGCCACTGAACCCCTACGGCGTACTCCGAACCTCGGTGCCGTACCGCCTCCACGACCCCGTCACCCGGGCATCTGGCCTCCACCTGAAGGCTGTCGGCCACATCCTTGATCGCCTGATGGTGTACACTGTTGACCATCCCTTCGGCGGTACCATACAGCGTTCTCAGTTCGGCCCCGGACTCCAATACAACTCGGTGAGTAAGTTCATGGTATACCGCTGAGTCGCGATGGTTCAACGCCCCATCGATTTGCGTGCCGATATCCTGGTACAGCGTCCCCCCCAGCGCTACGTTCAGCAACTGATGGCCTCGACAAACTGCGAGGATCGGACGATCGCGATCGAGACAGGCTTCGATCAGATCCAATTCGTATCGATCCCGGATCGGATCACCACTCCACTCCGGGCGCAGCGGTTGTTCCCCGTATGACGATGGCGCAACATCCACGCCCCCCTGCAACACCAGTCCGTCGATGG
>SKMT01000181.1 GCA_007120915.1 Myxococcales bacterium
ACGAAGAGCGTTGAGCGGCCCTTGTTCGCTCAACCTCCACTCTTCGGGCCTCCCGCCGTCGGCGGGGGGCTTTTTTGTGGTCCCCCCGGCATCAGTGCCCCCCCCTCTCGTTCAGCGATAAGCGTGTTGAAAAAAACACAAACCTGTAGCACTACCTCTTTTGAACTCTTCGCTAGATGCTTATTTTCCGACCACGGAAGCGCTGTGTTCTCCCCGACGCCGGGCTTCATATGACCCCCTTGTTCGCGCACCCTGGGTAACCAACGATGGCAAGCCGACCTTCCGCATTCGAAACCCTCATCGACCGGACACGCCGACTGAGCGAATCGGTGCTCGCCGACACCGCTTCTCAGGTCGACCAGAACGCGCGGTGGCCCGAAGAGTCGATACGAGCACTCCAAAATCACGGGCTCGCCGGGCTGGTCGTCCCCGTCGAATACGGCGGCCACGGCCAGGGACGCGAGTCGGTGGCCCGCATCTGCGAACAACTCGGCATTTTCTGTGCATCCACCGCTCTCTGCTTTGGGATGCACTGCGTCGGCACCGCATGCCTGGCCGCCAAGCCCACCGAGCAACAGGCCCACCGATGGCTCGAACCAATCGCCGCCGGCGAACACCTCACCACCCTGGCGCTGAGCGAACCCGGCACCGGTGCTCACTTCTACATCCCCGAGACGCGACTGCTGAACACCGGCGGCCACTACGTGGTCAACGGCACAAAATCCTTCGTCACCAACGGCGAACACGCTGACTCCTATGTCGTCTCCACCGTCGGCGCCGAAGAGGGTACCGAACTGGGCGAATTTTCCTGTGTCGCCGTGCCCGACGACGCCGAAGGCCTCGAATGGACCGCGCTCTGGAAGGGCATCGGTATGCGCGGAAACGCCGCAGCCACCATGGAGCTGCGCGATGTCCGTCTCCCCAGCGACCACCTGCTCGGCGCCGAGGGCGAACAGATCTGGTACGTCTTCCGGGTAATCATGCCCTATTTCCTGGTCGCCATGTCCGGCACCTATCTCGGCATTGCCGAACGAGCTCTGCGAGAGGCGCGAGACCACCTCAAACAACGCAGCTACAGCTTCGGTGGTACCCGCCCGGCCCACAGCAGTGTGGTCCAACGCGACCTGGGCCGGATGTGGCAGCGACTCGAATCGACCCGCCGACTCATCTACCACGCCGGCGCCCTCGGTGACGCCGGCGACGACCAGGCGCTGCACACCCTGATGTCCGCCAAAGCTGCCGTCGCCCACTGCGCCGTCGAGCTGGTCAACGACGCGATGACAATGGTCGGGGGACGAGGCTATGCCGACCGCTCAATTTTCGACCGACTGCTTCGCGATGTGCGCGCCGCCCACGTCATGGCTCCCACCACCCAACTGCTCGAAACCTGGGTCGGACGCAGCCTGCTCGATCTACCGATACTGATGGAATGACCGTGAAACGACACGTTCTCTGGCTCAAACAACAACCGCCGACCGCCGACGAACGCCGCTACCGCGCCGCCCACCCCCGCGATGCCGCCCATACCCTGAAGAACTCCGACGATATCCTCGTCGTCGTCATCGGCCCCACTGTCGCCGAGCCCCTCTCACTGGCTCAACACATCAGCCCCGCACTCGACGAGGCGATGGAACTGCTGATTATCTGCACCCCCGATCGTGTCGAGGCGATGCGCCGCTCACTGAAACTCACCCCTTTCGTCGGGCCCCATGCCCACGCGGTCTCCGACGACGAGCAGCTTCACGACCAGATCGCATCGGCCGTCGAGCGGGCCAGACGGCGACGACGCCACCGAGACGTCGTCCGGCGAGCCCGGTCCGCGATGGACGACGAACCTGCCGCACCACATCCCTCTTATCCCGGCCAGTATGCCCGCGCGCTCTGGTCCGCCGCCCCCATTGGACTGCTCGCCGTCTCCCTGCCCTCACGCCACGTCGTCAACGCCAATGAAGCCGCCACCGACCTGCTACAGACACGCGAAATTGACATCATCGGTCAACGCCTCGAACAGCTCTTCGACACCGATGCCGACCGATGGAACTGGGTGAATAAAACCGAACGAGACATCCAGCCCGGCGACACACTTACCTGTCGCCTCTCTCAGACCCGGAAGACTCACCTTCAGTTGCGAGCCACGTCGGTCAGCGACTCCGATCCCAATATCGTCTTGCTGCTTTTCTGGGACATCACCGACCGGGTCCAGTACGCAGAGCTGCAACAGCAGTTGATCGATACCGAACGCGCTGCCCGCCACAAGGCCGAAGAAGCAAGCAGGATCCGTGAAAACGCTCTCGCTGCCGTCGCCCACGATCTGCGAAGCCCACTGACAACCCTGATGACCGCCGCACAGGTGCTCGATAATCTGGGCGATGATAACGGCGCCGCTGTCCCGGTCGATCAACTCGCCGGCAGTATTACAAGAGCTACCCGGTTCATGTCCGGTATGGTCGACGATCTCGTCGAGATCGCCAGGATCGAAGGGGGCCGGCTTAATCTGGACTGCCAACAGATCGCCGCCGGTGAACTCGTCGCCGACAGTGTGGCGCTCGTCGAGGCTGACGCCCGCGTTCGGGGGGTGACCATCGAGACACCAACGGTCGACCAGTCGGCTGTCATCTACGGCGACCGAACCCGGCTGATGCAACTGCTCAAAAACCTGATCAGCAATGCCGTCAAATTCAGCCCCAACGACCAGACCGTCGACGTCTGCGCCCAACGGCTCGACAGGGACGTGCGCCTCTCCGTGATCGACCGCGGCCCCGGCATCCCTGAAGACGAGATCCCACATCTGTTCGAACATTTCTGGCAACGTGACCGCAGCGACTCACGGGGCCTTGGGCTCGGGCTGGCCATCGTGCGCGGGATCGTCGACGCCCACCACGGGCGCATCTGCGTCGACAGCATCGTCTCCGAAGGCACCTCCTTCCACGTCGACTTGCCTCCTGCTCCACCGGATGACGGCGGCTGATCGGTGGCTAGCTTTCAGCCGCGAGCTGTCTGCTGTGACACTGGGCTTTGCCGTGAACAAGCTGAGACGCCACATCCCAAACCTCATATCGCTGTCCCGACTGGCACTGGCAGCGGCCTTTCCCTTCATGTCGACCACCGGACGCATCTGGCTTGTGGTGCTCGCCGCCCTCAGCGATGTACTCGACGGCGCCGTCGCCCGGCGGCTCGACGTCGAAAGCCCCCTGGGCAACATCGTCGACCCCGTCACCGATAAGGCATTCGTCGTCACCGTCTTCGTCACCTTCGCCCTCGAGGGCGCCATCGGCGGCTGGGAAATCACGGCTATCCTCCTGCGCGACATCGCCGTCGTCGCTGCCGTACTCCTCCTTCTGGCGATCCGGCGACCGGAGGTGATCCGTCGCAGCCATGCCCGCATCGCCGGCAAGGCGACCACCGTGTTTCAATTCGCCGTGTTTGCCACCCTGCTCTTCTGGCAGGTCGCCCCCTTCGAACTCGTTCTCATCGCCGCCGCCGTCAGCGCCGTCGCCGCTGCTGACTACCTGCGTCACTACTGGAAACTGGCTCACTCCACCCAACAGCAGCACGCCTGACGCTTACAGTTTTTTCCACGGTCCTTCATCGACCTCAATCCGATAAAAATCCTCGATACCGTCACCGGTCAACGGCATCACCGCCACCGGCTCGCCCGGCTCGATCCCCAGCTCTTCGACCGCTTCGGCGTCGATCCGGTAGCCCTCCGGTGTACGCGCATAACTTGCGAGCACCGCCCGGAATCGGATTCCA
>SKMT01000688.1 GCA_007120915.1 Myxococcales bacterium
AATCGCACCATGAGTGACATCTCCGAGCAGCTCGCCGCCGTCGAAGAGCAGCAGCGCGAAGCCGAACCCGCCCCGGAGCCGGCCGACGCCGACGAGCAGCAGGATGCTGACGAGCAGCAGGATGCTGACGAGCAGCAGGACGCCGATGAGCAGCAGGACGCTGACGAGCAGCAGGACGCCGACGAGCAGCAGGACGCCGACGAGCAGCAGGACGCTGAAGAGCCGGCTGCTGAACAAGAGGATGACCAGCCGGACGAAGAACAGGACGAATAACCGGTCGGCCCTTCGCCGTAGCTTTGGTTCACCACCGGCGAGCACGTAGTCGACAATCTGAGCCCAACAACGAGCACAGCCATGCCGTCACCCCTCAAATCGACGAATCTCCTCCTCGTACTGCTGGGGCTGATCGTGCTGTTTGCAGCCATTGGCACCTGGCAGAACCACAACATCGGCGCCAACTTCTCGGCGGCCAACCAGAGCCTCGATGAAGCCAGCCGCACCATGACCCAGGTGGCGATCCAACTGCGAGCCGGCGACGGCATCGAAGACCCCTATTCGGAAGCGCTGCACGACGAGGACAACATCCTCCACGAGGCGCAGCACGAGCTGGTCGACCCCGACGCCCCAAGCGGCGGAACCCTGCGCCGCAGGCTCGGCGACACCCCCGCCGGCTTCAACTGGCTGATCGAAAACTCCGTGGACGTCGTGGAGGTTCAGGACTACGTGCACGACTACTTTGCGCGTCCCGACTTCACGGAGCCGGACAACTACGTGCCGGAGTTGGCCTACAAGGTCACCACCAACGAAGATTACACCGAGTATACCGTCCACCTTCGAGAAGGGGTCTACTGGCAGACGCCCAACGTCTCGCTTTGTGACGGCAACGATGGCGAGTGGCTTCGCGAAGACCGAGAACTGACCGCCGAAGACGCCGCGTTCTACTTCGAGATGGCGATGCACCCCGAAGTCGCCGCCGCCCACATTGCGAACTATGTCGCTGACATCGAAGACGTCGAAGTGATCGACCGCTACACCTTCCGGGTTTCCTGGAGCGAGTCGGTCTACCACTCGATTTCTACCGTGCTGGGCGGCTATCCACTGCCGAAATGGCTGTACAGCCGCGACGTCAACGGCGACAAGTACGATGAAGAAGACATCCCCGCCGAATTCAACAACCACTGGTCCAACGACTGCCCCATCGGCGTCGGGCCCTACACCTTCGAGAACTTCCGGGCCAGCGACCGGATCACTCTCGATCTGAACCGCAATTACTACGGGGACATCCCCCCCATCGAGACCATCGAATACCGGATCATCGATGACGCCGAAGCCGCCTGGAACCAACTGCTGGGCGGGACCATCGACTTTCTTCCCAGCCTCGCCCCGCCGCGCTACCGCAGTGAAATTCTCGACGGCGAGCGCACCGGCTGTGCCCGACTTCGTGGGGCCAACCCCTTCGAGGAAGGCAATCTAAAGCATGAGCTTATCGATCGGTTCGCCTACCACTACATCGGCTGGAACGCCGACGAACCGCTGTTCGAGGATAAAAAAGTGCGCCGGGCGATGACCAAAGCGCTCAACCGCGAAGGCATCATCAACAACGTCTTTCACGGCCTCGGCGCCCTTCAGACCGGCCCCTACTACCACGAACACCCGGCGACGAATCCGGACATCGAACCCTGGGAATACGACCTGGATCGCGCCGCCGAACTGCTCGAAGAAGCCGGCTGGGAGGACACCACCGGCGACGGCATTCTCAACAAGGAGATCGACGGCGAGACCTTCAGCTTCGAGTTTACGCTTACCTCCTACAACCGCCCCGAAGTGCGAAGCTGGGCGGCCATCTACGCCGAAGACCTCCGTCAGATCGGCATCGACATGACCGTCGACCCCGTTGACTGGGCGCTGATGCAGCGGCGTATGGAGGAGAAGAACTTCGACGCCTTCACCGGCGGCTGGGGCCTAAGCTGGCAGATCGATCTCTACCAGATCTGGCACTCCTCCCAGGCCGACATCCCCCGAGGGTCGAACCGCGTTGGGTTCCGCAACGACGAAGCCGATGAACTCATCGAAGAGTTGCGCAGAACCTTTGACCAGGACAAACGCCTGGAGATGTTCCACGAGTTCCACGAAATTGTGCACGAAGAACAACCCTATACTTTCTTTTATGCTCCCCAGCAGGTCTCGGTATGGAATCCGCGCCTCCAGAATGTGGTCTTCCAGAAGATCCGACCGCAGACCTATTCGTTGCCCTGGTACATCCAGGAGTAACCACCGGGCGCAACTGCTGGACCGTCCCTAACCGTTTTGGTGCCACCGGCGAGATCCCATGCTCAGTTACATCGTCAAACGCATCCTGTTGATGATCCCGACCTTCGTGGTCATCTCACTGATCATCTTCGTGATCCTCAATTTGTCTCCCGGTGACCCCGGAGCCGAAGCCGCCGCCGAAGGCGCGGAGGCAGTCTCCCAGGAAGCCCAGGAGTCCTATCGGATTTTCCAGGAGCAGTTCAACCTGGACAAACCGATCCTGGTCAACACCCGGTTTCGACTCACCAAAGAGGACACCCAACAACAGCTTGAGACTCTGGCGGCCTTCGAGCGACCCATCTGCCCCGATGAAGAGGCCCTCGAAGAGCTCGAAGAAGCCGAAGAAGAAGTCGAAGAGGGCGTGCCGGCTCCCGATGTCGCCGAGGATGATGAAGATCCGACGGCAGCCGACATTCCGGACCCGGACATGATTGATGAGGATGCAGACCCCGAAAAAGGCGAATGCACCCCCATCGCAGAACGACCCAGCTCCGGGGAAGTCATCGACACCCAGGAGCGGCTCACCCACTGGGGCGACTACGTGGTGCCGCACCTGATCGACATCGCCGAAAACCACGAGCACTTCGATGTGCGACTTATGGCGTTGAACCAACTGCCTCAGAACGCCCGTCGCCCCCGGGTCGACCGCGCTGATCGCGACCCGCCGGACTTTGTACGCCAGCTCAACACCGAAATCTCTCGGCACAACAACGAGATCCGCGGCTGGGTCGTCCCCCCACCGAAGCTGATGATGATCGCCGAAGAAGAAGGCGAAGAGGCCGCCGAAGAACAGGTCTCGGCGATGATCCAGGAGATGCTCGACGAGCACTGGAAGCCCTATCTCGACGAGCACATCGACCGGTTCGAATACACCACCGGCGAGAAAGTCACCTACTTCTTTCTGGACACCCGCTTTGCGCGCTACTGGGAGAACCTGCTGCCGCTGACCGGGGTCACCGATTTTCAGGGCCGCCCCTTCGAGGTGGGTCTTCAGCACATCGACCTGGGGCTGAGCACCGTAGACCAGCGCCCCGTGTTGACCACCATCTCCGAGAAGTTGCCCTACACCATCACCATCGCCGCGCTGGCGATGCTGCTGGCCTACTTAATCAGTGTGCCCATCGGTATCTGGTCGGCCTACAACCAGAACACACGCCGCGACGTCTTTATGACGGTGGTGTTGTTCATCCTGTACAGCCTACCGAACTTCTTTGTGGCAGTGCTGCTTCTCGAATTCTTCTCGGTGGGCCGGCCCTTCGACTGGTTCCCCGTCGGCGGATTCATGGGTGACGCGGCGCTCGGGATGCCGGTGCTCACACAGCTAAAATCGATCGGCTGGCACATCTTCTTGCCCGTGGTCTGTCTGACCTACCCCTCGCTTGCGGCGCTGAGCCGCTACGCGAGAACGGGCGTACTGGAAGTGATCCGCGCCGATTACATCCGCACCGCCCGGGCGAAGGGGCTGAGCGAGCCGATGGTCATCATGAAGCACACCGTGCGAAACGGCATGATCCCGATTCTGACGGTGATGGGAACGGCTCTTCCCTTCCTGGTCAGCGGCTCGCTGGTCATCGAGTACATCTTCAACATCCCCGGCATCGGGCTGTATCTGTACGAGAGCATCTTTATGTACGACTACAACGCCATTATGGGCTGTCTGCTGATGTCGGCGGTGCTCACGCTGGTCGGCATTCTGCTGTCTGATATCGGCTATGCGCTGGTAGACCCGCGCATCAGCTTCGACTGAACGACACCACCGGGCACCGACTCCGGCTTATCGACCCCCACACGCGAACAGGCGACGATGAGTTCCTCAACCGAACCAAAAACGACCACCGCCGAAGAATACAAGACCTTCGGCGAGATTATCTGGGGCCAGTTCAAGCAGTATCGCGTCAGCTATTACTGCCTCTACGGCATAGCGGCGATGTTTATCCTGGCGATGGTCTGCCCCCTTCTGGTGTTCAACATCCCCTTCTACATCTACGTGCCCGAAGAGGTGGTCATCCAGGAGGGGCTGCCGGAGACGATGGCCGGCGCCAGCTTCCCCTGGCTGGCGGCGCTGTTTGACCACAACATCTGGAACTCCGGCGCCGACATTTTCTTTAACTTCCTGCTGTTCTACATCCCCTTCTCGCTTCTGCTTTGGCTCGGGATCACCCGGGCGGGCAACGACGGGCGACTCGACGGGGACGGCGGAAAGGGCCGGTTCTGGTTCGGTATTGCCAGCTTGCTGGTGGTGTTCGCCGCGCTGGTGCTCGGCTTTCACCTCGGTGATTTCTTTGAGGCCGTCTCCCAGGGAACCGCCGGTGAGACGGTGGGGGCGCTTTTGTGGGCACTCGCTTTCGTAGCACTCGTTGCGGGGCTGGTGTTCGGCACCCACAAGATCGACTCTGGCGGAAAAGACCCGCATCGTCAGCGGCGCATGCTCTTTGTGCTCGTCGCCGGTGTGATCGCCGCTTTTGGCTTCATCGCCGTGTTCATGTCCGGGTTCCGCCAGCCCTTCATCGACTACACCACGATTGCAGGGCTCGACGACTCGGTGCGGGCGCTGTTCCCGCCCATCGACTATTCGTACCGGGCGGTGAACCTGGAGGCCGTCAGCACACCTCCAAGCGCCGAACACTGGCTCGGCACCGACCGTGAGGGCCGCGATGTGTTCACCCGAATTCTGTACGGCACCCGAATCTCGCTGACCATCGGTGTCGTCGCCGTCAGCCTCTACGTTGCCATCGGCATGATCCTGGGCAGCCTGGCCGGATTCTTCGGCGGCAAGACCGACACCGTGATCCTGCGGCTGATCGAAATTGTCATCTGCTTCCCCACCATCTTCCTGCTTCTGACGCTGGCCGGGTTTATCGAAGACGCTTCGGTCTTCCACATCATGTTGATCATCGGTCTGGTCGGCTGGACTGGAATCGCCCGGCTGGTTCGAGGGGAGTTCTTGCGGCTGAGAAACCAGGACTTCGTGCAGGCAGCCACCGCTCTGGGGCTGAAACGCTAGCGCATTATCTTCCGCCACGTCATGCCCAACGCCGTCCAGCCCGTCTATGTGGCCGCCACCTTCGGGATGGCCGGAGCGATTCTGATCGAGGCGACGCTGGCGTTTCTCGGCGTCGGCCCTCAGGGAGTGCCAAGCTGGGGTCAGATTCTTACGGAAGGACGAAATACTCAGGACATGACGATGATTCTCGCCTCCGGGTTCGCCATCTTCATCGTCATTACTCTGCTCAATCTCATCGGCGAGGGACTGCGCGACGCCACCGACCCGAAAATGAGGAAGTAACTCTATGGCCAATGCACCAGACACCGACGAAGATGTCCTGCTGAGCATGCGGGGGCTGAAAACCCACTTCTTTACCGACCGGGGAAGAATCCCCGCCGTCGATGGTGTGGACTTCGACATCAAGAAGGGACGCACCCTGGGGCTAGTGGGCGAATCGGGCTCCGGTAAATCAGTCACCGCCATGAGCATCCTGCGGCTGATCCCTCAGCCTCCGGGCAAGATTGTCGATGGCGAGATCTGGTTTGAAGGCCGAGATCTGACCCAGATCTCCATCGAAGAGATGCGCAAGATCCGGGGCAACGACATCTCCATGATCTTCCAGGAGCCGATGTCGAGCCTCAACCCGGTGTTCACCGTGGGCAATCAGATCGTGGAAGCGATCCTGCTGCACCAGGACATGAGCTACAAAGAGGCCCGCGAATACGCCATCGAAATGCTCGACCGTGTGGGCATCCCCGCCCCCGGCCAGCGCATCGACGAATACCCCCACCAGATGAGCGGCGGGATGAAACAACGGGTCATGATTGCGATGGCGCTGGCCTGCAAGCCCAAACTGCTGATCGCCGACGAGCCGACCACGGCACTGGACGTGACCATCCAGGCTCAGATTCTGGAGCTGCTCAACGAGCTGCAGGAAGAAGTGGGAATGTCGATTCTGTTCATCACCCACGACCTGGGAGTTGTCGCCGAGACCTGCGATGACGTCGCCGTGATGTACGGCGGGCGCATCGCCGAGTACGGCAACGTCACCACCGTGTTCGAAGAACCGTGCCATCCCTACTCCATCGGGCTGTTCAACAGCCTGCCCCAGGTAGAGACCAAGCAGAAGATGCGCACCGACGATCGGCTGTACGTCATCCCCGGGATGGTACCCAGCCCTCAGGACTTCCCGTCGGGATGCCGGTTTCGCGACCGCTGTGAGTTTGCCACCGACAAGTGCTCCAGCAGACCACCGCTGGAGACAACAGACGACGGTCATCAGTCCGCCTGCTGGTACTCCGAACAGGTACGCGAGGGCACCAAAGAGCGAACCGGCGTCGACCCCGAGGACGACTTCGCGATGGATGCGCCCCCCGGTGAGCCCGACGGCTCACTGGACCGCCCTGCAGAGTAAAGCGACATTTCGTACACCGAGGAACACTCCATGACCGCTACAGCTACCGACAGCGCAGTCGCCGCCGAACGCGGCGAGGCGATGCTGCAGATACGCAACCTCAAGAAGCATTTTCCCGTCGAAAAGGGATTTCTAAACCGTGTCGTCGGCTCCGTGAAAGCCGTCGACGGGCTCAGCTTCGATATCTATCCCAACGAAACGGTCGGTCTCGTCGGGGAGTCCGGCTGCGGCAAGACCACCGCCGGCCGGTCCATCTTGCGGCTGCTCGAACCCACCGATGGCGACATCTTCTTTCGCGGCCAGAACATCGTCGACGCCGACCCCGAACAGATGCGCCAACTGCGCCGTCAGCTCCAGATCATCTTTCAGGACCCCCAGTCCTCGCTGAATCCCCGCATGACCATCGAAGACATCGTCGGGGAGGCGATCCTGTTTCACGGGCTCGCCGACGACGAAGACGAAGTGCGCGCCCGGGTCCAACAACTGCTGGAACTGGTGGGGCTGCAGCCCTCCTATGTCACCCGTTACCCTCATGAATTCTCCGGTGGTCAGCGCCAGCGCATCGGCATCGCCCGCGCGCTGGCACTGGACCCGGAGTTCATCGTCTGCGACGAGGCCGTCTCGGCGCTGGACGTGTCGGTGCAGGCGCAGGTCATCAACCTGCTGATGGATCTGCAGGACGAGTTCAACCTCTCCTATCTGTTCATCGCCCACGACCTGGCGATTGTGCGCCACATCTCCGACCGCATCGCCGTGATGTATCTGGGCCAGATTATGGAACTGGCCGAAACGGAGGTGCTCTTCGACAACGCACTTCACCCCTATACCCAGTCGCTGTTGTCGGCGATTCCGGAGGCGAACCCGCGCAAAAAGATTGACCGGGTCATCCTGGAGGGCGACGTCCCATCGCCCATCGATCCCCCCTCGGGCTGCCGGTTCCACACCCGGTGTCCGGCCCGTTTTGGGCCCTGCGACCGGGTGCAGCCCCGGGACGTGGAGGCTGCCGATGGCCATCAGGTCGCCTGCCACCTCTACGACCCCGAATATTCTCCTGCCGACGAGTCGGTCTGGAAGCGCGTGCCCCGGTTGCCGAAGACCGACGGTATCGCCGAGTTGCCCCCGGAAGTCGTGGCTGTGATCGAAGAATTGACGAGCAACGCACAGATTGAGCCCGACGGCGGCGACTCCGACCCCGAGCAAGATGCCGACGACGAAGAGCAAGCCCCCGAAGACACGGGGCACTCCGAAGAGTCGCAGCCCACCGACGACCTGTCGGAATCGGCCCCGTCGAAAACGGCCGATGACCAGCCTGAACCGGAGGTATCCTCCGAGTCTGACGACGAGTCCAAATCCGGCTGATCGTTGCTGTCGCTGCACCCTGCAGGCGGCTGTACGATATTCTTGACACTCCCCAGTGGCTCTGCGACCATCCGACGGGCATGCGTAACCAGATCGCGGCCCCAATTTTTCCCGGTTTGCTTCCGGTCATCGAGTTCAGCAAGGAGGAGCTGCCTCACCATGTTCAGTGTAACAATCAACGAAAAAGGCGGGCAGCAATCTCAGTACGACTTCTCCAAACCCGAGATCACCATCGGGAGGATGAAAGGCAATGACATCGTCCTTCCCAAGGGCAATGTCTCCAAACAACACACCCGCATCTTCCAGCGCGACGGTGATTTCTTCATCGTCGACCTCAAAAGTACCAACGGCACCTACGTCAACGGACGCAAGGTCACCAGCGAACAGCGCATCGACGAATCGGACAAGATCTACATCGGTGACTTCGTTCTGCAACTGGAACGCCAGCAGGCGTCACAGTCCCAGCCCGGCGCCGCCGGCGGCCCACCCAGCCCCCCTCAGCCCCAGCGCGGATCAGACGCCGGCCAATCCGGCGGTGGACGCAACTTTCCCACCGTCATGGAAGGAGCCCGCGACGGCGGCCCCCCGCCGGCCTCCCCGGGCAGCACCGGGCCCCAGCCCCAGCAGCCCCAGCAGCCCCAGCAGTCCCAGCCACCGCGCCAACCACAGCAGCCACAGCGCTCCACGTCGACTGCCGGCCGTGGCAGCGTCGGCGGTGCTGAGCCCGAAGACCTGCGCAAGACCCGCGGTGATGCCGCTCCCGTCGAGGAGCTCAGCCCCGAAATCGAATCGATTGACGAAGAGATTGAACCGCTGCCCGAACCCTCGGTGCCCAAGCCTTCATCCCCCGAACCCACAGCTTCGTCCCCCGAACCGGTGCCTTCGTCCCCGGAACCCACTCATCAGTCGGTGTCGGGTGACGCACAGGTTGCTGGTCGCTCCAATGTCCCAACTCCCACCCCCGATCAGGGTGGGGGCGCCTCCCCACAGGCCGGTCAATCCCCTTCGCCCGCCCCGGCTCAGCCCGCCGGCGGACAGAGCCCTGCTGCCGTCAGTGCTGGGGTTGCTGACCAGGCACCGCTGGAGAGTAGCTTTGATGACGCCTTCCATCAGGCCTGTCGCCAGGTCGCCGAGGTCTTCCTGCAGGACAATCCCCTTGAGCGGTTGCCCGTTGACTATCCGCTGAACAACCCTGCGAAGACCCGGCAACTTGAAAAGGCCGTTAAACGAGCGGTCGACAAAGCCAATCCCAACGCCGATACCGCCCGGGTCACTCGTGCAATCACCGACGAGGCAACGGGCCTCGGCGTGCTGGAGACGTACCTGGACGACGAATCGGTGCGTGCGATTTACGTCAACGCCTACGACCGGGTTGTTCTGCGCACCAATGGCAGCCTCCAGGTCGCCGAGCAGGCGTTCAGCTCCCCGGAACTACTCGATCTGACAGCACGACGACTGCTCGGCAGTCACGAAGACCTGCCCGTCTCCGAGGAGATTCGCTTCGATGACGGCACCCGGGTGCACGTGGTGATGCCACCGGTGGCGGTCGACGGACCTTCGCTGACGGTGCAGAAGCCCAATGACTCGTTTCCCGACCTGGTCCAGCTTGCCGAGCAGGGCTCGATGTCTCCGGGGATGGCCGAATTTCTCGAACGAGCCGTCGAAGCCGGCCGCTCCATCGCCATCGCCGGGCCTATCAGCTCTGGAAAGTCGACCCTGCTGGCCGCACTCGCCGATGTGGTGCCCGGATCCTCTCGGGTGATCGCCGTTGAGCAGCACAGCAATCTGCCGGTGAACAAACCCAACTTCATCCGCCTGGAGGCCAACCCATCCTCCGGCTACGATATGCGCTCTCTGGTGCGCGACGCCACGGCAATGCATCCACAGCGAATCCTGTTGGATGAATGCCGCGGCCCGGAGGCTTACGAATGGGTCACCGCGGCTACCGGAGGAACGGCCGGTAGCATGTTGACACTGCACGGCACCAGCGCTGTGGATGCGCTGGGACGACTCGAAAGCATGTGTCTGATGGCCACCGATGATATCTCTCCCCGCGGGTTGCGCGAGCAGATCGCTCACTGTGTCGACCTGGTGGTCGTACTCAACGCAACCCCTGAGGGCGGCTTCCGGATCCAGCAAATCGCCGAAGTGCAGGGTGTGGACATCGACGCCTTCCGGCTCAACGACATCTTCTACTACCGCGTCGAAGGGTCGTCGGGTGACTACCATCCCACCGGTTACATCCCCCTGTTTTTCGAAGACCTGCGCCACGCCGGACTCGACGTCGATCTCGACATCTTCCGGGAGTAGTGCTGACGTCGTGCCGGTTACCGGGATCTCTTTGCGCAGACTGCTATGTTCACACTGACCATCAAAGATCAGAACGGCGAGATTGCCGACTCCTTTTCGTTTGACCACGGCTCCTACGTGGTCGGACGGCTCGACAGTTGCGACATCGTACTGCCTTCCAACAGCGTCAGCCGCGAACATGCGCGGATTTTCATCGAAAATGACCGCTGCTACGTCGAAGATCTCAACAGCGCCAACGGCGTGATCGTCGATGGCCAGCGGGTGGTCCAAACCCGCGACCTCGGAACGGCCAGCCAAATTCGTGTCGGCGAGTTCTATCTGTATCTGGAATACGACCAGTCGGCGTACTCCAAGAACCAGGACGTGATGAGCACCCTGTTCATCGACTCCGGGAGCGAACACCACAAACTGGTCAGGGTCAACGACGCATTCGCCGGCGAGGAGTTCAGCCTTTCGGAACAAGAAAACACCATCGGGCGCACCGACGACAACTTCATTTTGCTGTCCGACCCTTCTATCAGTCGTCATCATGCCGTCATTCACCGCCGCGGTGACCTGTACAGCATCGAAGATCGCGGCAGCTCTAACGGCACCCGTCTCAACGGCAAGGAAGTCACCGGCGTCGATGACCTCTCCGCCGGCGATCAGGTCGAGTTCGGCAACGTCCAGTTCATCTTCGCCGAGGGGGACGCTTCCGTCGATCCGAGCCAGTATCCCCGCAACGTGGCTGGAATGTCGAACATCGCCAACGTGGCGGTGTTCTTGGTTGTAGGTCTGGCCGTAGGCGGAGCAGCAATCTTTGGATTCCTGTTCTTTCTTCACAGCCCCGACGACGAAGCAGATCCCCTCGATACACAGGTCCAGCAACTCATCGACACCGGAGAAAGCCAACTGGAGGCGGGAAATCTCGAATCCGCCGCCGGTTCCTTCGACGAAGCATTAGACCTGGCTCCGGACCACGAACAGGCCCGCCAGCTTCGCGACCGCATCGACGAGGAACAACAAGGACTTCAACTGCTCGAGGAGGGTCGCAGCCTCTACGAGGAGGGGCGACACAGCGACGCCCGGGACACGCTTCTACAGATCCCCGAACAGACCCGAGCCCGTGAACGAGCCAGCGAAACGCTTGCACACGTCGACGGGACCATCCGCCACAACCTCACCACAGAAGCCCGCCGGCTGATGCGCCAGGGTGACGACGACGAATTGCGTCGGGCTCACGACAAACTCTCCGAGGCCCACCACATCGACCCCGACGACGAAACAGTCCAGGACCTTATCGAACAGGTCGAAGACAAACTCGACGACGCCGAGGCGTCCTACGAGCCCATCCCCTGACAATTTGGGTCGTCCCCCTCCCCTGATGATAATCTGGTGGTAGTGTGTACCTCCGAACCCGGGGCAGCCTGAACTGCGGCTGGCCCCGGGCTACCGGTCGCGCATTGAATCTCCACGGGTCATTCAACACCCACACCCAGCGCCAAGTGCCCAGCACCTAGCGCCCAGCGCCTAGAGCCAAGCACCCAGCGCCAAGAGCCCAGCGCCAAGAGCCCAGCGCCCAGCGCCTAACCTAGCTCTTCGAGCCGCTGCTCCATCCGGTCGATCAACTCCTGCCAGCCGTGGTCCTCGATAATCGGCACGTACCCGTCGCGATAGGTCTCCTCCAGGCTCATGTCGTCGACGACCAGATCGTAGATGGTCCACTCACTCTCCTCGTCGTCGCGATACAGCCGGTAGACCACCTCCTCGTCACGCTCGTCGTAGCGAACCGTCGACTCTACAAACGCCCGGTCTCCGCGGGTGCGGGCCTCTTCGTAGTCGATGGTGTAATCCTCATCGAGTTCATGACCGGCGAGACGATCCTCGTAATTGTGCTGAAGCAACTGGCGCAGCAAGGTCAGAAATTCGGCGCGTTCCTCCTCGGTACGCTGCTCCCAGTGCTCCCCCAGCGCCAGCGAAGCCAGATAGGCGAAATCGAGGCTCTCGTCGATGGTGTCGCCGAGACGCTCGGTGCGCTCCGGGCTGTCGGGCTCGGCGAGCACCGCGGCGACGGCCTGAGTACGCTCTTCGACCACATCGTTCGGCGTGGCCGCCCACAGCGGAGCTGCCGACAACATCACGGCCGCCGCCACCAGCACGGCAAGGATTGATTGGGGTCGAAGTCGGATCACGTTCGGGCTCATCGCTTCACCTCCGTCACTCTTCGAAAATTGCGAAAAAACTCCTCAACTGCTTCCGGGCTCATCCACCGGTTTATACGCCACTGCCCCGCCGCCCATTCAATCTTGTGACAGGGGGCGGCCTTCGACGACGATCATTCCGTTGTCGGTCTCCTCGATGTCATCGAGCCGCTCCACGCCGATATTCCGGGCCAGCTCTGCGCGTGCCACCAGGTAGTTGTGAGCCGCTTCCAGATAGCCGACGCGCGCCTCGTAGAACTCCCGCAGCGGATCGATCAGATCGCGCATATCCTCGTCGCTCTGCGCAAACTCCTCTTGAAGCCCGTACTGATTGCGCCAGCGACGGGCCGCATCATAGCGACGCTCTTCGATCTCGACGCGCTTACGTGCATCGTGTGCCTCCCGCCAGGTCTCCTCGATCTCGAGCATCACCGCCCCGATTGCCTGCTGTTGCTGGGCTTCGATCTGGGCACGCTGTGCCTGTGATTCGCGAAGCCGTCCTCGCTGCTGACCGAAATCAAACTGCCAGCGCATCCCCACCGCCACACCAAACGACAGCGTGTCGAAGGGGTCGGAGTAGGGGCGGGTAAACAGATCATCGACGTTTTCGCAGGGCCCATCGGGCTCGTCGCGCTCACATATCCTCTGCATCGCCGGTTCCTCGGTGGACCACCCGAACTGAAAGTCGCCGCCGACGTAGAAGTTGGGGTAAAACTCACGGCGCTGCAGTTCTTCTTGCAGCCGGCTGGCCTCCACCCCG
>SKMT01000162.1 GCA_007120915.1 Myxococcales bacterium
GGCCCTTCGTCGGCGTCGGCATCCTGCCCGGCATCCAGGTCCTCACCGTCTCCGGTGTCCTCGTCGCCACCCTCAGCATCCCCGGCGTCCTCATCATCTGCATCGCCGGGCTCATCGGTGCCTGTATCCGCCGGTTCTTCGACCTCCAGCTCCTGATCACAACCGACGAGCACCGGGATCATCCCACAGAGAATCACCGCTATAAAAAAAGCTCCAATTCGCATCATCAGGTTCATCAGCATCCCCGCATTTGAGAAAACCTTCGTTGCACCCAGCTAACCACACATGCCCTCGATAGGCAGTACCATAGCACCCTCCAGCCAGAAATAAACGCTGCCCCCTCCCCCCCTTCTGCATGTCCGAGGGACATGCATCGCCCTGCTATGTCGCCGAATCCGGACAAAACCGGTCAACCTGCGTTCGAAGTTGCGAGCTCCTGTGGCATGATGCCGGCCATGCGTTATCTGACCGCTCCCGTTGTTAATGAGTTTCAGGAGTTTCTATGAAGAGCCACTCCCCCCTGGTGATTGCCGTGATGGCGTTCCTGTCGATCACTGTCTTCACCGCCGAGGCCTTCGGCTGGCAAAGCGAATTGTATGACGATGCCTGGGTCTCCCCGGAGACATCGGACTCACCGCCCAGTTTCGAAGATGACAAGCTGATTCAGGATTTTTCCTATGCCGGTTACCACCGATCTGAGGTCCAACTTCCCGAGGTGAGGGGCCCGGTCTTCGACGCTGTCGACGACTTCTCTGCCGACCCGTCCGGCGAGGAGGACACCACCGTCGAAATCCAGGCCGCCATCGATGCCGCCGCCGATGAAGGGGGCGGCGTCGTTTACCTTCCCGCCGGAACCTATCGAGTCCGTCCTCAGGGGGACGATTCAGCAGCCCTGCGAATCCGAGACAGCAATGTGGTGCTGCGAGGAGATGGTCCCGACGAAACACGCATCCTCAACGACGCCTGGCAGATGAGAAGCAAGGACATCATCCGCGTCGATTCACCGGGAAGCGGCTGGGCAACAGTGCCCGATGGCAGCCCCGAGGTTTCTATCCGCCAGGATCTACTGGAGCCTACCGTTGAAATCCCCGTTGACGACGCCGGGGACTTTGATGTCGACGACTGGATTGTGCTTCGAGCCGATGCAGAAGAGGAATTTGCCGACGAACACAACATGGGCGATCTGTGGGGTGACCAGAGCGTCGGTCCCGGTGTGATGTTTGTACGCCGCATCCTGGACATTGACGAAGAGACGGACACGCTGACCATCGATGTCCCCATCCGCTATTACCTGAAAACCCGGGATGATGCCCGGGTTCATCTGGCGGGGCCACACATCGAGGAGGTGGGCCTCGAAGACTTCTCCATCGGCAACGTCGAACATCCCGAACACGGCGCCACCAGCGGCTGGGACATCAACGACTACAACCAGTCTGGCACCCACGCCTACGACGTCCACGCCTCCTACGCACTGCGGATAACGCGGACGCGAAACTCCTGGATTCGCAATGTCGAAACCTACCGGCCCGACGAAAACTCCACCGAAGCTCATGTATTGTCCAACGCGCTTCGCGTAGGCAATTCTGTGGGCGTAACCATCGCCGATTCGCACTTTCAGAAAGCGCTTTACGCCGGCGGGGGAGGCAACGCCTACATGGCCCGGATCACCAATGCTCAGGAAGTTCTCCTCCAGGATACAGTGGTTGGCTACAACCGCCACGGCTTTGTCTTCTCGCACATGCAGACCTCCGGCAATGTGATTCACCGCGGCCGTGCCGAACACACCCGATGGCGCGCCATCGGCGGAAATGCCGGCAGCAGTGGCAGTGACCACCACATGTGGCTCAGTCAGTCGAACCTGGTGGACAGCACCCAGCTTCTGGAAGACTACTTCGCCGCCTACTTCCGCGGGACCTGGGGCAGCAACCACGGTCAGACAGCCGTCCACTCGGTGTTCTGGAACCTGGAGGGGCTCGCCTACGAATCCGGGCGCGACCACATCGTCAACACCCAGCAGGCGCGCTACGGCTACGCCATTGGCACCCGTGGTGACGCCACAGGCATTTCCACCGACGGCACACCGAGCTTTTCTGATGAAGCTCACCGCACAGACCCACCGGACCATGTGGAGGGCCAGGGGCAGGGCGAGGATCTGGAGCCTCGATCACTGTTTGCCCATCAGCTTCGCAACCGCTGGCACGGTGATGATCCACCTGGCAGAACGGCTGCCCCGGCCATCGAGCCTCAGGGCGGAACCTTTGGCGGCGATCGCTACGTCGAGCTCAGTACCGAAACGCCTGACGCTGAGATCTACTACACCCTCGACGGCTCAACACCCGGTGACGATGACTACCGATACGATGGGCTTATCGAGCTTGATGAAGACACCAACATTCGCACCGTCGCCGTTGCAGATGACACCGCAGACAGCCGGGTGGTTCCCGCCGATTTTCGGTTCACCGACAGCCCCTGTCGCACGATTGGCGAGCAATGGTACAGCACACCGAAATCCGCTCAGAGTGGGAGCTTCGAATTCATTTTCGAGGCCACTCCCCAGAACGATGAGATGAACAACGTGATGGGGTTGTCCGACGGCGATGCACACCGCTACCAGGACCTCGCAGCCATCGCTCGTTTCAGCCCCGACGGCGACATTGATGCGCGGGATGCAGGCAGCTATCGCGCCGTCAACGAACTGACTCACGACGCTTCGACGACCTACACATTCCGCTTCGATGTCGATGTCCAGGCGCGCACCTACGATCTCTTCGTGCAACCCGAAGGAGAGAACGACGAAATCATCATCGCCGAAGACTTCGACTTTCGTACCGAGCAGACCGAAGCCTTCCGGCTTAACCGTTTCTCCAGCTTTGCCGCCGAGGGCACCACAGAAATCTGCAATCTGAGCAATCCCGATGACCCGACTCCGCAGCCCCCGCCACCAGGCGAGGCCGACGCCGGTGATGACGTCTCCACCGACAGCCCCGCTGACACCGGTGACCTCACAGATCCCGGGGAAAACGATGCCGAACCTGACACCAACACCGGCTGCCACGCCGGCACCGGCGGAACACCGATCCATATGGCCGCCCTGTTGCTGATAGCAGTACTCGCCATCTTCTGGCGGCCCCGGCACCAACGCTGCTCATAGCCCCCCCGGAAAGGCACCACCGACGGACATGCAACATCCCCTGTTTTCGGGCCCCTGTGCCCATTTGGCTGCTACCTGACCGCCGCCAGAACGACCGGTGCTTTTCGACCTCGAAACGGAGATATTTGCAACCGTTTTCTTGCCCCTGATTTTCGGCCAGAATTTGTCGGAATCTATCCGCTGAGAGGACTGGCCGACCGATTCTGGGTAGAATTCGGGGGGCAATGCGGAAATGAGGGAACTGCGAGAGCGGGATACACAGAGTGCTGGATTCGCGCGGGCGCGGGGGAGACACCTCAGGGGTGGGTGTACACGCCTGATACGTTCGTGGAGGGAGGACGTTAGAGCTGGGACGGATTGCTGATCCCGATCGGTCAACCGGTGTCTTTTCTTAAAATGCCGAGCCGGCCCGGTTCATCGTCGTCGACCTCATGGGCTTCTACGGGCGCCTGCTCTGGCAGTTGCACCGTTCCCGACGGGAAGGTGACCTGTTGGCCTTTGAGCCACCGCTGGCGCATCGTCTGGTAGTCGTCCTGAAATGTACGGTGCCGCTTCAGAAGCAGCTCTCTCAGCTCGGGGTCTTTGGTGGCGA
>SKMT01000550.1 GCA_007120915.1 Myxococcales bacterium
TAGGAACCGATCATCCCCACCCGGCCCATGAGAAGGGGAAATCCTATCTCGAAGAATGCGCCGAATCCCATCCGGTCGGTGGGACGCCATTTGATGCCGAACCCCGACAGAACTCCACCGCCGGCACCGCCGGGTTCGGTGGTGGGAATTCGCCACATAAACTGTGCAAACCCGGCGGCCGGATAGAGAATGGCCAGCCGGTCGTAGCCGCGATACTCCGGCTCGGGTTCCGATTGGTGGTAGCGCGGTTCGTCGTCGCGTTCTTCGGTGGTGATCTCGGTTTCGGCGCCCCACAGCGGGAGAGGGGCGGAGAGCAGGCAGGCAGACAGAAGTAGGAACAGCCAGGGTGTGTGTGAAGAGGTCATCGCAGAGCCTGGGTGAAGTGAGATGTCGGCAGCCGGTGGAGAGTATAGAAATGGGGATCGGAGTCAAAGTTACGGCTTTTTATGCGGCGCGAATGGCCACAGCTAAAAAGGCTACAGCCGATACCAGGGATGGTATCGTGACCACCAAAAGGCTACAGCCGATACGAGGGATGGTATCGTCACCCCCCGCTGTGGCGACCTTGATTCTTGACGCAACCCCGCTGGCGATTTATTGCTTCCATCGACCTGATCTGCCGCCTACTGGCGGCACCTACCTGATGGATTGCCTTGCCAACGGAATGAGCTATGGCCGACGAGAACAACAACGAAGCCGAAGAGCACGTGGAGCCCGAAGAGCTGGACGCCGAACGGGCCGAAGCGGCGCGAGAAGAGCTGGGCGATGAGACCATCGTCGAGATGCTGCGCCAGATGGTGCTGATCCGGCGGTTCGAGGAGCACGCCGGGCGTTCGTATCAGCGTCGAAAGATCAAGGGCTTTTGCCACCTGTACTCCGGCCAGGAGGGCATCGCCGTGGGGTCGTTGCAGGCGGCCGAAGACGACGACTACATCGTCGGACACTACCGGGACCACGGCCACGCGCTGGCAGCGGGGATGGACCCGGAGGTGGTGATGGCGGAGTTGTTCGGCAAGAAGACGGGCTGCGCCGGCGGCAAGGGCGGGTCGATGCACCTGTATGACGTCGAGCGCAACTTCATGGGTGGATGGGGCATCGTCGGCGGGCAGGTTCCGCTGGGCGGTGGGCTCGCGTTTGCCCTGAACTACCGTGGCGACGAGGCGGTGGCCATCGCCTATCTGGGCGACGGCGCGATCCATCAGGGCGTGGTCCACGAGACGTTCAACATGGCGAAGGTCTGGGGGTTGCCGCTGGTGACGATCATCGAGAACAACCAGTACGGGATGGGCACGGCGGTCGAACGGGTCAGCTCCACCACGAAGCTCGAGAAGAAAGGTGCCAGCCATCAGATCGAAGGCGAGGCGGTAGACGGGCAGGACGTCTTTGAGGTGTACGACGCGGTCAAGCAGGCGCGGCAGCGAGCCATTGAGGAGGGCGAGCCGACGTTGTTGCACCTTCGCACCTACCGCTACTACGGCCACTCGATGACGGACCCGGCGACCTATCGGGGCAAAGACGAGGTGCAAAAACAGCGCGATCTGCGAGATCCCATCGTGCGGCTTCGCAACTGGCTGGTCGAAGAGGATATCCTCTCCCAGGACGAGATCGACGAGATCGATGATGAGGCGGAGCAGACTGTAAAAGAGGCGATCGAATTCGCCGACGAGTCTGACTTCCCGGACCGCTCGGCGCTGACGTCGAACGTGTATGTCGATTGGCCTGCCGAGATCGACTGATCATCGCTATTCGTCGTCGCCGGTGACAGCCCTGCCGATATCTGTTGTTTTCGAATTTTAAGTGAGAGTGAAAAATGCGAGAGATTGCCTTTCGAGAAGCCCTCAATGAAGCGCTTGCCGAGGAGATGCGGCGGGACGAAGACGTGTTTTTGATGGGCGAAGAAGTCGCGGAGTACGACGGGGCCTACAAAGTCAGCAAGGGGTTGCTCGACGAGTTCGGCGACCGCCGTGTGATCGACACTCCCATCACGGAGGCCGGGTTCGCCGGCATCGGCGTCGGCGCCGCGTTGGGCGGGCTGCGTCCGGTGGTGGAGATGATGACCTTCAACTTTGCAATTCTGGCGCTGGACCAGGTCATCAACCACGCCGCAAAGGCGCGGTACATGTCGGACGGGCAGTTTTCGGTGCCCATGGTCGTGCGCGGGGCCGGCGGGGCCGGCGGTGCGCTGGCGGCGCAGCACTCTCAGTCGCTGGAAGCGCAATACGCACACGTGCCGGGGCTGAAAGTGATGATGCCGGCGACTCCCTACGATGCGAAGGGCATGCTGAAGACGGCGATTCGCGACCCGGACCCGGTGATCTTCATCGAGTCGGAGGTGTTGTACGGGTTCAGCGGCGAGGTGCCCGAAGAGGACGAGGAGTATTTGATTCCCGTCGGAAAAGCCGACCTGAAGCGAGAGGGGCCGGACTGTACGGTGATCTCCTGGAGCCGGGCGCTGCACTTCGCCGACCAGGCGTGCGAGAAGGTCAAGAAAGAGGACGATCTGGAGGTCGATCTGATCGATCTGCGGTCGGTCCGGCCCTTCGACGGGGAGATGATCCGGGAGTCGGTCAAGAAGACGAACCGGGTGGTCGTAGTGGAAGAAGGCTGGCCGTTCGCATCGGTGGGAGCGAGCATTTCGGACTGGGTGTTCCGAGAGCTGTTCGACTGGCTGGATGCACCGGTCGAAAGGGTGCATCAGCGCGACGTGCCAATGCCCTACGCGTTTAACCTCGAGGAGCTGTCGTTGCCGTCGTCCGATGAGATTTCGGAGGCGATTCGGCGGGCCTGTTACGTGAATGGCAGGTGATGGGTGGTCGGTGGTGGGTGTTAGGAGTTGGGTGGTGGGTGGTTGGTGGTGGGTGTTAGGCGCGGAACGCGGAGGTCTTGGGCGCGGAATGGAGAGGCGCTGAAGATTGGATGATGATGATGACGAGTTTGGAAATGAATCTTGCCTGGAGAAGAGGCGACAATGGCTGAAGTGATGGAGATGCTGGCTCTCAGTCCGACGATGGAAGAGGGCGTTCTTGCCGAGTGGCACAAAGCCGAGGGTGACTCCGTGGAGGAGGGGGAGGTGCTCGCCGACGTGGAGACGGACAAGGCGACGATGGAGATGGAGTCGTTCTTCTCGGGGACGGTGTTGAAGCTGTTGGCCGACGAGGGGTCGACGGTCAACGTCGGGGATCCGCTGGTGGTCATCGGTGAGGAGGGCGAGGACATCTCCGATGTGCTGGAGGGGCTTGATTCAGGGGCGGGGGAGGCCGAGGAGCCGGAAGAGCCGGCCGAAGAGCCCGAGGAGCAAGCAGAAGATGAGGACGCTGCTGAAGAGCCCGACGAGGCTGAAGCGGCTGCCCAAACAGAGGCACAGCCGGAAGATGGCCGCCGAATCAAAGCGAGCCCGCTGGCACGTCGTATGGCCGAAGACAAGGGGCTGAATCTGCGCGACATCGACGGGTCGGGCCCGGGCGGGCGGATCATCAAGCGCGATATTGAAGCCGCCGAAGAAGCGCCGCCGAAGCGAGCTGCTGCGCCGGAAGGGGAGTTGGTCGGTGCTGATGTGAGCTTCGTGCCCGGTGAGACCGAGCGGCTCAGCCAGATGCGCAAGACCATCGCCAGACGGCTCACCCAGGTCTGGCAGACTACACCCCACTTCTATCTGACCCGCGAAGTCGACATGGCGGCGCTGATGGAGGGGCGAAAAGAGATCAATGCCGAGCTGAAGGAGGCGGGCTCGGAGCTGAA
>SKMT01000156.1 GCA_007120915.1 Myxococcales bacterium
TGACGCTGCGTAAATGACGGTCAGAATGACGAAACTCTAGTCTAATTGCTGCACGGCTTCCCTCCCCAGATTTGCTGGGGAGGTGCCGGAGCGAAGCGTAGGCGGAGGGGCCCGTCGAAGACCAGAAGCTTACTCCTCGAAAATCGCCGATTTTAACGCCGCCAGATACTTCTCATTCTGCTCGTCCTTCTTGTCGCGAAGCGACGCGCTGCCGGAGGCAGCTCTCTCGTCGATGAGCTCGGCGGGCATCTCCTCGATAAACCGGCTCGGCTCGCACTCGTAGGTGGTGCCGTAGCGGGTTCGCTCTCTCGCCCAGGTCATGCACAGCTTACGCTTGGCGCGGGTGATGCCGACGTAGGCGAGCCGCCGCTCCTCGGCGACGTCTTCGGGGTCGTTGGCGTTGCGCTCGTGGGGCATGTAGCCCTCCTCCATACCCACGAAGAAGACCACCGGGAACTCCAGGCCCTTCGAGGAGTGCAGCGTCAACAGCTTGACACCGTGCTGTTGTTCTTCGTCCTCGTCGTTGTAGCTGCGGTCCAGCGTGATGCGCTCCAGATATCCGCGCAACGTGCCGCCTTCGCTCTCCTCGAAGGTCGCCAGGCTACCGAGGACGTTTTCGACGTTTTCGATGCGCCGGCGGGCTCTTCTCGGGTTCTTCTCGACGTTGCGCAGATGGTCGATGAGCTTGATGTCTTTGAGAAAGGACCGGCCCACCTCCGCGAGCGGTGTGCCCGACTCCCGGGCCTGTTGGAACCGCTGGCGAAACTCGGCAAGGGTCTCGACGAGTTCACCGATGTGACGGCCCGCCGTCGGGCCGAGCCGGTGGATATGGGAGGGATCGTCTGCGACCTGTTCGAGGGCGTTGAAAAATGACAGGTTTTGCTCGGAGGCGAAGTCGCTGATCCGCTCCAGCAGGGTGGGGCCGATGCCGCGGGGCGGGACGTTGACGATCCGTCGCAGGTTGACCTCGTCGTTGGGGTTGAGGCAGGCCTTCAGATAGGCGACGAAGTCTTTGACCTCCTTGCGGTCGAAAAATTCGGTGCCGCCAATGAGCGTGTAGGGGATGCGAAACGAGCGAAGCGCCTCTTCGAAGGGGCGCGACTGGGGATTGACGCGGTAGAGAATCGCGAAGTCGCGGTAGTTCAGCCCCATGTTGAACTTCAGCCGTTCGATTTCGGCGGCCACATACTCCGCTTCTTCGCGTTCGTTGGCGCAGCCGACCCACTCGATCGGTTCGCCTTCACCCTGGGCGCTCCACAACTCTTTGGGCTTTCGCATCGGGTTGTGCGCGATCAGCGCATTGGCGGTCTCCAGAATGGTGTTGGTGGAGCGGTAGTTCTGTTCCAGCTTGATGACCCGGGTGTCGTCGAAGCGGTTTTCGAACTGAAGAATGTTCTCGGCGACGGCGCCGCGAAACCCGTAGATGGACTGATCGTCGTCGCCGACGACACAGATGTTTTTGTGGTCTTTGACCAGCTCGTCGAGAAACAAAAGCTGGATCTGGTTGGTGTCCTGGTACTCGTCGACCATCACGAACCGGAATTTGCTGGCCCACTTCTGGCGTACCTCTTCGTTTTGTTGAAACAGTTTGACGGGCAGACAGATCAGGTCGTTGAAGTCGACAGCGTTCAGCCCGCGCAACGCGCTTCGGTAGCGTCGGAAGACCTTCTGGGCGAACTGGGTCATCGGATCAAACCGCAACTCTTCGAGCTGTTCGGGCTCGCAAAACCCCATCTTTGCGCGACCGATGATGTGCAGAATGCGCCGGGGGTCGACGGCGTCGGGGTCGAGGTTCAATTCGTCGATGGCGTCTTTGACCACGCTCTGTTGGTCGGCGCCGTCGAGGATGGTGTAGGGGCGTTTGTAGCCCAGGTGCTCGATGTCCTGGCGCAGAATGTCGGCGCCCAGGCTGTGAAACGTCGACAGATAGACCTTGCTGGCGCGGTCGGCGCCGGTGAGCCCGGCGACTCGTTCCTGCATCTCGTCGGCGGCCTTGTTGGTGAAGCTGACGGCGAGAATGTCGCCGGGGGCGATACCCTTCTTGATCAGATAGCCGATGCGGTGGGTGATCACCCGGGTTTTGCCGCTGCCGGCGCCGGCGAGGATCAACAGCGGTCCGCCGATATGCTCGACGGCCTGGCGTTGCTGGGGGTTGAGAACGTCGAGTTGCAGATCCATGGTGGTTCGTCTGGGGCAGAAAGCGTCGCAAAGCGGCGAGTCAGGATAGGGGCGGCGGGGGGATTTGGAAACCCTGGGGAGATGGGGAGGCGGTGTGTGAGAAGGAGGAGATAGGGGGATGGGGGAGATGGGGAGATAGGGCAGGGATTACAAATGTGCCAGATGGCGTTATATTCGTATGCAGATGGCGCATGATTGAACACCGGAGCGTACAATGGCCGTTTCACCTGAGATCAGCGAGTTTCTGGGGATTGAACCCGGTGACACCCCGCAGCAGCGCATCGACCGGCTTCGCCAGGGATTGCCCTACGAGGCGATCGAGGGGCTTCGCGAGGACCTGGATCTGAGCCTGTCGGAGTTTGCGGAAGCGCTGGGGATTTCGGTGCGCACACTCAATCGGCGCAAAGAGCAGGGCGAGCTAAATGCCGAGGAGTCGGATCGGGTGTTTCGCATCGCCAGAGTGTACTCGCATGCGCTGGAGGTCTTCGAGACGCGACGGCGGGCCACGGAGTGGTTTAAGAGCGAAAACCCGGCGCTCGACGGGATGACGCCGCTTGAAGTGTTCGACACCGACTTCGGGGCGCAACTGGTCGATGACGTGCTCACCCGGGTCGAATACGGGGTGTATTCGTGACGGTTATTGGTTACTGGTTATTGGTGATTCGTTATTGGTTGGTGGCCGGGGGTAGCCGTTGAAGGTGTGGAGAATCTGCAAACGAAAATACGCCTCGTCGGCCTTTGACGGGGTGGGGGCGAAGCGGGCGGGAGGCAGGTGGAACTCACGGGGAAATGCTGTGGTGTACGCCAGCGACAGCCTGGCGCTGTCGGCGCTGGAGGTGCTTGTGCACGTGACGGTTGAGCAGCAGCCCCCGGATCTGGTGGCGATCCCCGCAGAAATTCCCGATGAGGTGACGGTGAAGTCCTACGACGTCGATGAAATGCCCGATGGATGGCGGCGGGTCACCGGCCACGTCGGGGTGGTGCGGCTGGGCAACCAGTGGCTGGAGGCAAAAGATTCGGCGGTGCTGGTGGTGCCGTCGGTGGTGATTCCCCAGGAGCACAACGTGCTGTTGAATCCACAGCATCCGCAGTTTGAGGCGGTGAAGGTGGGGGAACCACTGGAGTTTTCCTTCGACGAGCGGCTGTTCGGGGGTTGAGCGAAGGTTACAGGTCCAGTTCAAGCGGTTCGGGAGGCGGGTCCATCTCGATATTGGTCTCGATGTTGTCGCGCAGCAGCTCAACGTCGGCGTCGGCTACCAGTTCGTTCGTGTAGCGCGCGCGTGCCACCTGCACTTCGAGGTCGTAGTCCGACTGCCCGGCGTCGGGATCAGGTAGTTCGACGTCGCGTTCATCAATGAGGACGCGCTTGATCTTGGCGACCCGATCAACTTCTTCGTCTGCAATCTGATGATCAAGTCCGGTAGACCAGGTGTCGTCCATGAAGCGCTCCAGGTGTTCACGGGTCTTTTCAATCTCTTCTGATTCGACGTCGATCTGGCGCTGCTGAAGATCGCGGTCGACCAGGTGGTCGCTGACGATGGCGTTGAGCCA
>SKMT01000712.1 GCA_007120915.1 Myxococcales bacterium
AGCCCTGCGGGTTTATCCCGCGGGTGAAGGGCTTTGAGCAGCTAGATACGGGGCCTCTCCCCCTGTTTGTTGGCGGGCTTGACCCGCCGCTGCGTGTCCCGCGGGTCAAGCCCGCGGGACACGCAAAATGTTGGAGGTTCTCGCAGGCTAGCTGTCCAGAGCTGTTCACCTGCGGTGCAAGGCACGCAGGGCTCTGAAAACCAACAATCAGGTCTCTGTTGAAGGGAGCTCGCAGGCTAGCTGTCCAGAGCTGTTCACCTGCGGCGCAAGGCACGCAGGGCTCTGAAAACCAACAAGCAGTCTCTGTCGAGCACCGCGGGCTGAACTTTCCAGCTCTCGGATTTCGGATTCACGTTCAGTTCAACTTCTACTTGTGTCATCGGGTTTGCGCGTGATCCGTGGAGATTGGACGAACGCCATCCGACAGAAGTGGAAGCGAAAATAGAAGTGAATCCGAGATCCGAGAACGGAGAAGTTTCGGGTTGCGGGGGCGTGTGGGTTCTCCAGGGAAGAATTTCCGGGCCAATTGTGGTTGCAAACGGTGACAGCTTTTCTGTGCGCTTCATCAGCGCAGCGGGAGCGTTGATTCTAAGCGAGTGGTCTGATGGGATCGTCGGGGACCATCAGGGCCCACGGCAATAGCAAACAGTGGCGGTGACGAGATAGATGCGACAAGCGATGAGTATGAAAACGGTCGGGATAAAAGCGCGCGTGGGCGCGGCTTTTGTTGTGCTGGTTGCCGGGTTGGCCTTTACCAGCGCGGCGGCGGCTCAAGAGACGGTAGCCGGTGAGTTTGAACGGCTTCTGGAGGTGGTGGAGGGTGATCATCACCTCGCCGAGCAGCTTGCGGCGGCCCATCAGCTCGCGGATCTGCGGGTGTACATGGGGCAGTCGGAGTACATCGCCGGGCTCAAGGAGGCTGCCGAGGCGGTGGATGAACCGCTGGTGGAGTTTGTGCTTCAACGGCGGGCAGCGCGCGCAAAGCTGGAGTCTTTGGGGGGCGACGAGGGGATTGACGATGCCCGTTTTGCCGACGAACAGTCCTGTCTGGTGGACTGGGAGTTGGTGGGGCCGTTTTCGAATTCGTCGATGCAGGGATTCCACGAGACGCTGGGCCCGGAGCTGGGCGAGGAAGGCCCGTTTTCGGGACGGCTCGCCGAGGTGGGCTGGCGTCCATTGGATTCGGGTCATCACCTGTGTGCCTATCAGTTGAACTCCCGGGTGGAGCCGTCGACATCGGCGGTGGCCTATCTGGGAACGACGGTGGAAGTGGAAACGGCGCAGTCGGCGCAGCTGCTGGTCGGTTCCGAGAGTGCCTATCGTATCTGGGTGAATGGTCAGCCCGTGGGGCAGCGGAAAGCGGAGCACGGCCTTGGGATCGATGCCGAGGGGTGGGACGTGCGCCTGGACCCCGGGGAGAACGAGATTCTGGTCAAACTCGGCTCCGGCGGTCAGGGCGGGCTGGCGTGGATGGCGCGGCTGGTCGATGACGAGGGGGAAGTGCTTGAGGACTGGGAGGCTTCTGGCGGTGTGAACCCGCGGCAGGTGGAGTCGTTTGAGCCGCAGGGCGAGCCCGACGGTGGGGTGAGAGCGGTGTTGCAGGAGGGCATTGATTCTGGTGAGCCCTCGGCGAAGCTGGCGGGGGCGCTGTTGTGGAAACGGCTGTATCCGGACGACAGCGGCACCCCCTGGCGCGATGTCGGCGAGCAGCTCGAGGAGAAGACCGACGAGCTGTCGGCGCGCGAGTTGGTCGGGTTGGCGACGCTGTACGAAGAGTTGTGGCGGCGCCAGGCGGTGCTCGATGAGGCGGCAGAGAATCATGACGACCCGCTGGTGGAGCTTGAGCGGGCGCGGCAGCGAGGAGATTCACTGGCGAAGCTGGAGCAGAATCGCCAGCGCCGCGAGTTGGAAGCGCTGGTCGACGAGTATCCCGGGTTCTTGAAGGCTCAACTGGCGCTGGTGCGATGGTACCGCGAACACGAAGGTGCGGGTTCGGCGCTGGCGGCACTGCGAACGATGGAAGACGACTACGACCAGGTGCCGGTGTGGGTGCGCACGGCTGCGCAGTTGCACGAGGACGCCGGCGACGCTGAGCGGGCCTTTCAGTTGCGCGAGGAGGCGGCGAAGCTGCATCGGCTAAGCGGTACTTTCGGGCGGCAACTGCTTCGCGAGCTTCTGGCGGCGGGCGACACCGACGGCGGGGCCGGCAAGATCGAGGAGTATCAGCGGCGAGCGCCCTGGTCGCAGAACTGGAAGGTGCGCGAGCTGATGCTGCACCAGGCTTATGGCGACATCGAAGAGGCGCTGGCGGTGGTAGATGCGCTGGTTGCGGAGTCGCCGGGAGACGCGTCGCTTCGCAAACGCCGTGCCGAATTGCTTCTGGTCAACGGCGATCGTCAGGGGGCGATGGAGGCGGTGGAAGAGGCGATTGCGCTTCGGCCGCAGGCGACGCGCTACCAGCGCTATCTGGAGTATTTGCAGCCGGAGTCGTCGCGGTTTTTCGACGCCTGGGAGATCACGGGGCTTCGAGAGCTCGCCGAGGAGGCTGAGGAGAGTTCGCGAAGCTTCGATCGGCTCGTGGACCAGACGGTCCAACAGGTGGCGTCCAACGGGCTTTCGAGCGAATACAATCAGCGCGCTCACCGGGTGCTCGACGACCGGGGTGTCAGCGGCGCCCGGCGGATGCGGGTGACCTATCGGCCCGGCGACGAGCGGGTGGAGGTGCTGGGGGTTCGCGTCTACAAGGAGGACGGCACGATCTCGGAGGACTACGACGAGTGGGAGACAAGCCGCACCCGTCAGGGAGCGCGCAAGTACAACGACCGGGGTTACGTCAACCTGCGCGCCAACAACGTGGACGAAGGCGACATCGTGGAGTTTCGCTATGTCGTGCACGAGGTGGCCAACGAGAACTTCCGGGGCGATTACTTCGGCGATGTTAGCTACGTAGAATCGGTGCGGCCCATCGTCAAAGGCCGCTATGCGGTGTTGTACCCCGAAGACTGGCAGTTGCATTTTCGGGCGCCCGAAATCGAGCACCGCGCCTGGGAAGGGGAGCTGCCGGATGGACAACAGGTGGACGGCCAGAACGTCACGGCCTTCGAATATCGCGATGTCTCCCGGGTGCGCACCGAGGATGATCAGCCGGGCAACACCGATGTGTACGACTACATCCTGGTGTCGAACAAAGAGACCTACGACGACGTGGCGAGGTGGTGGTGGGAGCTGATCGAGGAGCAACTTGTCGTGGACGACGCGATCCGGTCGACGGTCCGGGAGGTGACTGAAGGACTGGAGACGGATGCCGACAAGCTTGAGGCGATCTACGAGTACGTGGTGCGCAACACCCGGTATCTGCACGTGGGGCTGGGGATTCACGGCTGGAAGCCCTACCGGACCTCCACGGTGTATCGAAACCGCTACGGCGACTGCAAAGACAAGGCTGCGTTGCTGAAGGTGATGCTCGACGAGGCGGGCATCGACACGGAGATGGTGCTGGTGCGCACTCGGCGGCTCGGCTCGGTAGACGACGAACCGGCGAGCATGAACATCTTCAATCACGCCGTGGCCTACGTGCCGTCGAAGGATCTGTTTCTGGACCCGACGGCGCGGTTTAACGGCCCCTATGAACTGACACAGATGGACCAGGGCGCCCAGGCGTTGGTGGTGCGCGATGGGGGCGGGGGCGAGTGGGTGACCATGCCGGTGGACGACGCCGAAGACAACCTGGTGCGCCGCCACATCAGCGTCGACTACAACGCCGGCACGCCGGTGATCGAAGGGGAGGTCGAATCTCACGGCGCCCGTGCAGTGCGCGACCGTCGGGGTCTGGAAGATCCGGAGCGGCGCGACGAGGACTTCGAAGATCGGCTGCGCTCTCGGTTTTCCGGGCTGTCACTGATTGAGGCGGCCTACGACAACCTCGATTCGCTCACGGAGCCCTCGAAGATCAGCTACACCGCCGAAGCTCCGGGGGCGATCCGGGGCAGCGAATCCCGGTTGATCTACCCGATTGCCGAGCCGCTGAACCTGTTGAACCGCCACGCCAGGCAGTCGACGCGTCAGCAGGATCTGACGTTCCGGGTTCCCTTCGCACGGCAGACCACGGTGGAGCATCAACTGCCGGAGGGCAAAACGGTGGCGTCGCTTCCGGAGCCCACGCAACTCGACTCGCCCTTTGGCTATCTGGAGATGAGCTACGACTACGACGAGGGGCAACTGGTGGTTCAGTTGGACTATGCCATCGAGGTGCAGCGGGTTCAGAAGGACGACTATCCCGAATTCCGTCGCTTCGTCGCTGAGATGGACGAGGCGGTCAACGAAACCATTCGGCTTGTGGAGAGTGATGAAGAGGTATAACTGGCAACGCGCCCTGTTCGGGCCCGATTCCCCCCAACGCCCTCCCGCTGGTCGGGCACTTCCCCCCAGAGGGAAGATGGAAGCAGTGGTGGTGGGACTGCTGCTGATCGTCATGGTCGGCTTCGGCTGTGCGCCCAGCCCACTGGTCGATGACCCGTATCAGTTCGACGACGATATGGAGGCGGCCGGGCAGTTCGAGCAGTGGTTCGACGGTGAAATGGTGGAGGTTGAACAGCCGGAGAGCGCGGAGCAGATCTTCCTGGTGGCCGAATCGAGCTTCTGGGAGGGGGACTACGAGCGCGCCTATGAGCTGTTTGTCCAGCAACTCCGGGAGCATCCGGGCCATGCACTCAACCGCTATGCCGTGGATCGGCTGGCGCGGATCGACTCCGATATCGCCGACTTTTCCGAGCGGTTGACCGCCGATCTAAGTGACGTGACGTACGACGACGAGGACGCGCTCACGCGGCTGGGGTTGGCACGGCTGGCCTATCGAACGTCGCGCACGTTGTGGCATCACTCCGACTCTGCGGAACCGTTTCATTTCGAACATGCGGGGTTCGTCGATGCCTGGACGGCGACCCCGGCGTTGTCGCCGTGGCCGACGATCGACTTTGATGAGCCGATGGCTCCGGAGACGTCCCCGCGGTTTGATGACGAGTATGTCAGCCCGCTGTTTGCCGAAGAGTCGTCGGCGACCACCGAACCCACGCAGATCGCGTCCGTCGACGGTCTGTCGCGTAGCCTGAATCTGGGCCCGCGGGGCGTCTACTATCTGGAGGCAGAGCTTCAGGTCGGCCCCGATCCGTTGACCGGGGTCAATGAGTCTCGAGAGATGACGATAAGCGGGCAGTTTGCGGGGCCGGCCCGGGTGTGGATCGGCGACGAGAAAGTGCTGGAGCATCGCGACGACGGCTACGAGTCGGCGCCGCTGATGCGGCAGGTAGAATTGCAGCCGGGCAGCCATCGAGTGCTGGTGAAGCTGGGCTACGAGCCGGGCAGCCGCGACTGGTTCGAGCTGTTGTGGCTTCCTCAACAGGGAGTGGTGTTCGGCGACGCGAAGATCGACTCCGAGCCCACCGTCGAGGACCCGTCGGGTGGGGTGCGGGTCCAATCATCGACGTATGCGGCGCGGGAAGTGGAGCCGGTGCGGCTGGGTGACGACGAGCTCAACGATGCGTCGTCGGCGATGCTGTATCTGGGGGCGGTCAGCGCCTATCTGAGCGACGATGCGGAGGCGTTCGGGCTGTTGCACGAAGAGTTGATGGACCGGCATCCGGAGTTTGGGCCCGGTTTTGTGCTGGCGAGCCATCAGGTGGACACCCGCGCTGACCTGCCGTCGGAGACCCGTCAGTCGCGCGCGATCTCCTATCTGCGACGGGCCGAGGAGGTTCAGCCCGACAATCTGAAGATGCTGGTGGAACTGGAGAGGCGCATCCGAGGGTCGGGAAGCGACGAGGAACATCGACGGCTGGTTGAGCAGAGCCGTGACCGGGCGCTGGAGATGGCAGAGAGAAACGGGGAGACCCTCCCGCAGTTGCGGCCTCTGATCTCCTGGGCGCAGCATCTGCAGAGTGAGGGCTGGTCCAACGAAGCCGAAGATGCCTGGCAGAAGGTCATCGACTCCGACCCGGGCCGGTGCACGGCGCTTCGTCAGTTGCGGGGGCTGTATCGAAACCGCAATTACCTGCCCGACCCCGAAGAGCTGTCCGACCGCGCCGACGTCTGCACCGGGGTGATGCGGCAGTGGCTCGGCGAACATCCACAGCGAGCAGAGCAGCGCGTGGAGTTCAAAGAGCGCCAGGCCGCGCGCTATCCCTACAACGCGTCGAGCCAGGCGAACCTGGCAGACGCGCTGGTGGCAGCGGGGCGGCGCGATGAGGCCGAAGAGGTGCTCGACGACGCGCTTGAGTTGATGCCCTGGGAGCGGCGTCTGTGGGAAGACCGTATCGAGTTGGCGCTCGGTGACGGAGACGACGAGACGGCGCGGGCGTTGCTCGACGAGGCGGGCGAAGAGGTGGGGAGAACGGCGCGTCTGGAGTGGCTTCGAGCCCGGCTGGACGACGAACTGCCCCTGGAGTCGTTGCTTCGCGACGGTCGAGAGGCGGCGGCTGAAGAGGTGCGTCGCACGGGGGAGCGAGAAGACGTGGACGAAGATGAGGAGGCCGACCGGGCGATGGTGCTCGACGACGCCTACTACGTGGTCGACGTGGCGGGGCGGAAGTACTTCGAGGACGGCTCGGCCTGGAACCTGACCCATCAGGTGGTGCGGGTGATGACCAGGGGGGCCATCGACGACTACGCGGAGATGACCGTGCCCGGCGGCGCCGAGTTGCTGAAGGCGCGCACCATCAAGGAGGACGGTGAGGTGCGGGTGCCCGACGGGGTGACCGGCGATTCGACGCTGAGCATGCCCGGGCTGTCGCCGGGAGATATGGTGGAGATCGCCTATCTGGAATTCGATCGGGCCCCGAGGATGCGTCACCGGGTGGATGGACGACGGTTTTACTTTCAGATGCCCAATGTGTCGTCGCGGCTGAGTGAATACGTGGTGCTGGGCGGCGGGCTGGAGTTTGAGTCGGCCAACGGCGCGCCAGAAGCGGAGCCCATCGAGGCTCACGGGGTTCAGGGAGTTCGATTTACCCAGGAAGATACCCGACGCCCGCGCAGTGAATCACGTCGGGTTCCCAGCCAGGACTGGCTTCCCTGGGTGCGAGAGGTGCGACGGGGCGTGCAGATGGACTCGCTGGACTTTGAGCGGCGGTACATGCGCAACGCCCTGGAGTCGAGCAGCCGGATGGCCCCGGCGCTCTCCGAGAAATTCGAAGAGTGGCTCGGCGAACCGGTGGAGTCGATGGAGGCCGATGACGAGGCGGTACGCCGGCTGTTTTACGAGGCGTCGGACTGGTTTCGCGACACCGTGCCGGGGCGGTTTTCCGTGGACGCCGTCCATGCGCTGGAGCAGCGAAGAGGCAGCCCACTGGTGGTGATACGCCTGGCGCTCGATGAGCTGGGCGTGGACAACGACGTCTACATCGCTCGCACCGACGAGCAGCCGGAGAACATCCAGCAGGTCGGCGAGATCGACCGCTATGTGCGGGCGGTGATGCGGGTTGAGATGCCGGACACAGGCGAGGTGAAGTGGCTGAAACCGGACCGGCGCACGGCGATGTTTGGAGCGGTGGAGCCGGAGATCGTGGGGCAGAACGCGGTCTGCATCAGTTGTGAGGAGTTTCGGGAGGAGACGATTCAGATTGACGACGAGCTGCGCCCGCGGCGTCACATCGAGCTGGATGCGAAGCTCGATATGGAGGGGATGCTCACCGGCACGATGAGCTACGAGATGAAGGGCGTTCGGGCCGCACGGGTGCGGTCGGCGCTGAGGAGCCGAACCGACGAAGACGACCGGCGCGACTATTTCGAGCGAGTACTCACGGATCAGCTCTCCGGCGCCGATCTGGTGGACTACCGGGTCGAAGGGGAGGACGAAGCCGATACACCGCTACGGTTTGAGGTCGACTTTGAGCGGTCGGGATTCGCCCGCGTCACAGATGGGGCCGTGGTGGTGGACCGGCCGCTGTTCCGGGAGAGGATGCAGCGGGTGTACGCCAGGGAGGCGTCGCGCAACACGCCGATGTTCGTCGGCTATGAGCGCGAGCAGAGCTACCAGGTGCGCATCGAACTGCCGGAGGGGGCGACGATGGAGTTTGACGGGGAGCAGCTTGAGGCCGAAGAGGATTTCGGCAGCTTCGAGCGGGTGGAGCGCGGGGGCGATGGGGCGTTTGAGATGGAGTCGTCGATTCGGTTGCCCCGCCAGCGAATCAGCCCGGAGGACTACGGGGAGTTTCGCGACTGGGCCCGCGCCGTCGAGGAGAGCGGAAGCGTCTGGTTTCGGGTTCAGAGCGCGGAGCGCTGAGGCACGGAGCGCGGAACGCTGGGGCGCTGATTTGCGGGGCGCTGGGGCGCTGAGCGCGGAACGCTGGGGCGCTGAGCGCGGAACGCTGGGGCGCTGGGGCGCTGGGGCGCTGAGCCACGGAGCGCGAAAACTGAGCGCAGATCGCTGAAGCGAAACACTGACCGCGAGAACTAAACGCGAAACGCTGAAAAGCTCGCGAAGATGAAGCGAAATCGCGAAGTTTGGGTGGCATGCGGTGTCAAGAGTGCTCATTGACCGCAACAGCGGGGCAGCCGGAATGGAGCAACCCTATCGGCATGTAGCCCTCGTCAGGCACCAGCCGGTATACAGGGCCCCTTCGAGGGATGGAGCCCCATGTCAGAACACCTCGCGGCAGGAAACCAGAAGAGGTCGTTGTCTCAGCGGTTTCGCTTCATCTTCGCGAGCTTTTCAGCGTTTCGCGTTTAGTTCTCGCGGTCAGCGTTCATTTTTCGTGCTTCGCGTTTCGCTCTCTGTGTCTTCGAGCCTCAGCGTTCCGCGCCCCAGCGTTCCGCGCCCCAGCGTTCCGCGCTCAGCGCCCCAGCGTTCCGCGCTCCAGCGTTCCGCGCTCAGCGCCCCAGCGTTCCGCGCTCAGCGCCCAGAGCCCAGCGCCCAGAGCCCAGCGCCCAGCGCCCAGAGCCCAGCGCCCAGCGCCCAGCGCCCAGCGCCCAGTGCCCAGTGCCCAGCGCCCTAGCGAACCTCGGCGATGGCGTCGTCGAGCCCGTCGAGGGTGAGGGGGTACATGGGGAAGAGATCGCCGATTTTGTGAGTGGTGAAGCTCTGCCACCAGCGGGGTTTGTCGGGGTTGAGCCAGGCGGTGCGCTCGATGGTGTCGCGGATGCGGTGCAGCCAGGTGATGCCCGCGTCGTCGTTGTAGTGGAAGTAGTTGACCGATCCGCCGGGTTGCATCAGCTCCGGGGGCGCCATCGCTGCGTCGCCGACGATGAAGCAGCGCCAGGTGCGGTCGAGCTGGTCGAGCACTTCCCGGGTGGGCTCGCCCTTTCGGCGGGCGATGTCGGTGTACAGCGTCTCGTAGGGGCAGTTGTGGAAGTAGTAGATGCGGAAATCTTTGAAGTGATGGGCGTTGCTTGCGGCTGACAGCAGGCGGCTGACCAGCTCGGAGTGTGGGGTCATCGAACCGCCGACGTCGGCGAGAAGCAGCAGCTTGACCTGGTTTTCGCGGGGTGGGCGAAAGACCATCTCGATGTCGCCGGCGTTTCGAGCGGTGGCGTCGATGGTCGCCTCCAGGTCGAGCTCTTCGTCGCGGCCGGTGCGGGTGAGCCGGCGCAGCTTGCGAAGGGCGACGCTGATCTGGCGGGTGTCGAGCACCCGGTCGGTGCGCAGGTTGCGAAACCGGCGCTTCGTCGCGATCTGCATCGCCGACCCTCGCATGCCCTCGCCGCCCACGCGCACTCCGGTGGGATGATGGCCGGAGTGGCCGAAGGGGCTGGTGCCGCCGGTGCCGACCCAGGTGTCGCCGCCGTCGTGGCGCTCGTCTTGCTCGGCGAGGCGCTGCTCGAATTGTTCGCGCAGTTCGTCGAGGTCGAGCTCTTCGAGCGCGGCGAGCTGTTCCTCCGTGAGCTGACGGACGAATTTGGCCTCTTCGAGCCAGTCGAGCAGATCGTCGGTGATCTCCGCGCGTTTGTCCGGGGCCGTGAAGGGCCGGTCGCGGAAGAACTCGGCGAAGGCGGCGTCGTACAGGTCGTAGTGTTCGACCCGCTTGACCAGAATGCTTCGGGCCAGGGCGTAAAATCGCGACAGGCTGGCGGCGGCCAGGCCCTTTTCCAGTGCTTCGATCAGCGCCAGAAATTCAGTGGGCGACACCGGGATGCCGCGGTCTCGCAGGTGGTAGAAGAAGTCGATGAACATAGGCTCTGGGTGCTGGGTGGTCGGTGGTCGGTGGTCGGTGGTCGGTGGAGAGCCATTGCTCGACCCGTAGCCCCGGGCCAGCCGCAGTTCAGGCTGCCCGGGGGACTGAGGTGCGTGATGCCACTTCACCGGCGGGCATCGATAACGTTGGCCATCGCCGTCAGATCGCGCTCTTTTTTGAGCAACACGCCCAGGAAGGGGAACTCGTCGTCGAGCTGTTCGGGGTTGAGCCCGGAGCGGATCAGAGCGCCGATCCAGTCGATCAGCTCGCTTGTGGAGGGGTGTTTTCGGAGGTTGTCCTGGCGGCGCAGCCAGTAGAACTTGTCGAGGCACTGCTTCAGCAGTTTGCGATCGACGTCGGGATGGTGCACGGCGACGATGTCGCGCATCAAATCGGGGTCGGGAAAGTCGATGTAGTGGAAGATGCAGCGGCGCAGGAAGGCGTCGGGCAGCTCCTTTTCGGCGTTGGAGGTGATCAGCACGAAGGGGCGGTGGTTGGCGACGACTTCGCGCCCGGTCTCGTCGATGACAAACCGCATCGCGTCGAGCTCGTGGAGCAGATCGTTGGGAAACTCCAGATCGGCCTTGTCGATCTCGTCGATGAGCACCACAGAGCGCTCATCGGCGTCGAAGGCGCGGCCCAGAGGGCCGAGTTCGATGTAGTTTTCGATGTTGGAGACGTCGCCGTCGCCGAAGCGGCTGTCGTTGAGCCGCTGGACGGTGTCGTAGTGATACAGCCCCTCGGCGGCCTGGGTGGAGGACTTGACGTGCCAGCGAATCAGCGGCATGCCCAGCGCCTCGGCGACGGCGTGGGCCAGGAGGGTTTTTCCCGTTCCCGGCTCACCGCGAACCAACAGTGGTTTTTGAAGGGTCAACGCCACGTTGACGACTTCGCGCAGTTCGGGATTGGCGATGTAGGAGCTGGTGCCCTCGAAAGTGTTGCTCATGGAGTTAGGTTCAGTGCAGAGAAATGGTGAATGAACGAAGCGACGCACACGTTATTACCACTGTAAAGCGGTCGGGCCACGGGGGCCAGCGTCGTCGTAACCAGCAGCGGGTTCTTGACGGCGCCCCCCGGAATGATAGGGTGCTTTCGATGAGGGTTCTGTGATTTTGGAGTACGTCAACATCATGCAGCATCGCCTTTATATCGCCACAGTGATTGTCAGTTCGGTGGCGCTTTTTGTCGGGTGCAACTCGGGGGAATCATTCTCGGATCATCCGGATTCGACGGGGTCGGATTCGACGGTCGTCGAGGAGAGCTACGGAGCGCTGTCTGCGGAAGTAGTAGGCGGTGATGATGCTGAGGTGAAGCTGCAGGCGCAGTTTTTGGACGCCAGGGGAGTGGACGTTCAGTCGGCACTGGATGCGTTGGAGGCAGGAGTGCCGCTGCGGGGGTTGCAGCAGGAGGACTGCCGATTTGTTGACGCTGAAGCACAGCCGGGCGCCCAGCACGATCCGGCGTCGCTGCACCTGATGGACATCGGAACGATCGAGGTAGAAACCAGCCAGCAGTCGGTGGAGGTACAACCGCGAGATCTGCCCGATTTACTCAATGCGTTTCATGGAGTGGTCTACGGCAGTGAGTGGAGCGAGGAAGAGACGGAAGCGACGGTGGACTATCGGCCCGGCGAACCGTACCGATTCAGCGCTGCAGGCACGACAACGCTGGGCGGGTTTGAGATGGTAATGACGGCGCCGCAACCGGTGGTGCTTGTGGCGGCCAATGGCGAAGAGATCGGCGAAGAAGCAGTGCTACAAGTCGATCGCCGAGAAGATCTGGAACTGGTCTGGGAGACCAGCGGCAGCGAGAAGGGAGAGGTGTTCGTCGAACTCCGTGCCGGTGCTGGACCCAATGCCGACCGGTTGCAGTGCCGAAGCGGTGACGTAGGAGCGTTTACAGTTCCGGCGTCGATGCTCGATCAGTTCAGCGAGACCGCAGCCCTTGAGCTTCGGCGGATTCATCGAAGTGATGTGGAGGTGGAAGGGCTCGATGAGATGGAAGTGTTTTTCGGATCTACCGATCGGGTCGATCTGGAGTTTCTGTGACCCATCAGCCCCTGTGGCGACCACCCCATTAGCAGGTGATAGCACCAGGGTAATGAGCCGAACAGCCAGTGAACATGCAGTCGAACGTCGGTGGGCCCAGGATGTAACAGAGGGGTGTGGCGATGGGGAACACGCCAATTTACTGGCCGTTGTGCTACCGCTGTGTTACGATTCTTCTGTCTTTAACGACGACCTGCTTAACAAATTCGGCAACCGTTAATCGAACGACTCTCTTGAGATTCCCTTTTCAGGCTTGAGCGTCTCCTGACGGACTTGTTTATCGAGCCGGAGGGATGGCGAGACCACTGGCGGCGCCAGTTGGCGAGTTCTTCCAGCGGAAGAATTACTGGCCGTCGCGGACTCTGGGCATGTATGCAGGCGAAATAACGTGGCTGACGACTCCCTTGAATGGAAAAAGTTTGGGCGATACGCGCTGCTGCAGAAGATTGGCAGCGGGGGAATGGCTGAGATCTATCGTGCCAAGACCTTTGGGGCGGCGGGGTTTGAAAAAGAATTCGCCATCAAGCTGATTTTACCCAGCCTGGTGGATGACTCCGAATTCGTCGAGATGTTCATCAACGAGGCGAAGCTGGCGGTCAACCTGTATCACGCCAACATCGTACAGGTCTTCGATCTGGGAGAGATCGATGACCAGTACTACATCGCCATGGAGTTCGTGCACGGGAAGGATTTGCTCGATGTGCTGGCGCGATGTGCGGAGATGAACATCAAGATTCCGCTGGAACTGGTGTTGTTTGTCGCCCAGGAGATGCTCAAGGGGCTCGATTTTGCCCACCGGGCCACCGATCAGTTCGGCGAGCCGCTGAACATCATCCACCGCGATGTCAGTCCGTCGAACATCATGATCAGCTATGCGGGGGATGTGAAGGTGGGGGATTTCGGGGTGGCGAAGGCGGCGATTGAGCGCACCCTCACGGAAAGTGGGACGCTGAAGGGGAAGGTCGGCTACATGAGCCCCGAGCAGGTGATGGGCGACCGGATCGACGCGAGAAGTGACCTGTTTTC
>SKMT01000376.1 GCA_007120915.1 Myxococcales bacterium
GAATATGCAACCTTCCTCAAACAACGAATCAATCGTCATCAGCAGCGTCGACGACATCGGCCGGGCCATTCGCTCCGCCCGCAAGAAGCAGGGGCTGACCCAGCAGCAGTTCGCCGACATCGTCGGGGTGGGAGTGCGATTTCTCTCGGAGTTGGAACGGGGAAAATCCACCGCTGAGGTGGGACTGGTCCTGCGGGTGCTGGAAGGGGCGGGCTTTGACGTCAGTCTTCGGCCGCGCAACTTCAGTGCTCACCACGGAATCCGCCGGTTTGACAAGCCGGGCGACGGAGCCGACCAATGAGCGATCTGAAGGTGTTGTACCACAACGATCTGGTCGGACGAGCCATCGCAGAAGAGAATGACCAGTTCTCATTCATCTACGACCAGCACTGGATTGGAAGGCCGGATGCGTTCCCGATCAGTGCCAATCTCCCGCCCACGCGCCAACGGTGGCCGGCTCAACGAGCCCATCCTTTTTTCGCGAATCTACTCCCCGAGGGACTTGCGCGAGAAACGGTCTGCCAACGACTGGGGATCAGTTCCGACAACGATGTGGCACTTCTGAATGCACTGGGAGATGACACGGCCGGTGCGTTCCGCTTTGTTCCAACGGCTGACCAATTCCGACGCACCGATCGGGAACGACAACCGATCAGCGATGCCGAACTGGAGCAGTGGGCCGAAGGTGCCCCTGCGCTTCCGAGTGATCCGGAGCGCCGCCCCCGTCTGTCGCTCGCAGGTGCTCAGCAGAAGGTCTCGGTGGTCCAACACGATGGTGGCTACGCCATTGCTGCCTCCGGAGAACCGAGCACCCATATTCTGAAATTCGATTCCCCGCGCTTTCCTCATCTGACGGCCAATGAATTTCTGACCACCCGACTTGGCGCCAGACTCGGCCTGGACGTTGTCGAGTCGACACTTGATGATCGAACTTCACCGCCGATTCTCGTCGTCGAACGCTATGATCGCCGCCCCACCGACGGGGAGACGTCACGGCGGCTGCACCAGGAGGATTTCTGCCAGCTTCTGGGCCTGCTGCCAACCCGCAAATACGAAGCCGACGGGGGCCCGACGCTGAGCGGCATCGCCGACAAAATCCGCGCTCTCTCGTCGACTCCTGCTGCGGATGTGCTGAAACTGATACGATGGACTGCCTTCTGTGCCCTCGCCGGGAACGCCGATGGCCACGCCAAGAATCTCTCCATACTTTACGAGCATCGCGGCCCCGTATTGGCCCCGGGTTACGACCTGGTGTGCACCCGCGCATTCCCGAACCTGAATCGACAACTCGCTTTTTCTGTCGGTGGTCGGCGAAATTCGGACCAACTTTTGCGTGAACAGTGGGAACAGTTCGCCGTCGACATCGGGGTGCGACCCAGACTGGTGCTCAACGAAGTCGAACGACTGACCCAGCAGGCTGAATCGGCCCTGCAAGAAGCACGGGCCGACCTGGAACGTGAAATCGGCACCACTCAGGCCGAACAACAGGTGGCGCGAACCATCCGCAAACGAATCCGCGCCGTTCGAACCCATCTCTGATGCAATCACTGACAATGGCCCACCTCCCCCCCGCTGCAGCCACTCTTCTCCCACTGGCGATCACCGTTGTGTCCCTGTTGGCGCCTCCGGAGGCCACCGCCGACGACACCGAACCCCGCACTCTGGGCGACACCGCCGTGTTCGCCGGGCCCACCGTGCAGTACTGGGATTTCATCGGCGGTGGCGGCGTCCAGGGCGGGGTGACGGTGCACATTGACGAACGGTTCGCCGCCGACGTTCGCGGCGGGCTTCACACCGACGGCAACACCCTTCACATCGGCGCCCGTTACCAGCACTCCTTCGGCGCCTCCACGCTCGCAGCAGGCCCACAGATCGGGCTGGTCTGGCTGGACCGGCTGTTCGCGCCCGACGAACCGCAGGTGATGTTCACGCTGCGCGCCGGCTACGAATACCTCACACAGATGGGGCTGTTCTTCGGGTTCGACACCGCCGGCAGCGTGCTCCCTTTTCTGTTCGACCCGCCCTATCTGATCATCCCCGAGGCCACTGTGAAGGTGGGCTGGCAGTTTTAGCAGCTCCAACTTCCCCGACGGCACAAGGCACGCCGGGGCCGTATCATGTGCCACCGCCGGTCAATCGAAGCTCCCCACAAATTTTAGTTAGTTCCCATCCGGAAACCTCGAATCTGAGCAGGGCCGAGATGAAATTTCCGAACTCGTCATTTCGTGAAACCGCAGTAGTATCCGGAGGTTACTTCAAGTGTTGAACGAATGACGAGTTCGGGATTTCAGCCGGCATCTGCGACATTCCGGGGTTTCCGGATGGGGACTAGTTCGCCGTAGTTCAGGCGCCCCTAATAGATGGCGGTCGTATCAACTCGACGGTCGCCTGGGTCTCTCCGGGCTTCTCCTGCGGTCGCAAGTGATTACTCTGCGAAAAGCCCGAATTTTTCGTGCTGGTATCAAGGGAGTCCGCAATGAAACACGCCATATATTTCTGTCTGACCGTCCTCATTCTGAGTACTGGGCCATTGGTACATGCCGCCGAGCCTGAAGCCGACGAGCCCGACACCACCGAGCACGAAAAGACTTCCGAGAACCAACCGCTGCTGGTGGGGGTGGACTTGCTTCCCTGGGTGGGCGTCTCCTCGTTCGCACCAGACCTACCACGCACCATTTCGCTCAATCTCGTCGGTGGGATCAGCGGCGGTTCTCAGATGTTCGAGGCCAGCGGAGGCGGCAATATTGCCACCGGGCCGGTCCGGGGCGTTCAGGTGTCGTGCATTACGAACATCAACTTCGACTCCGTGGACGCTCTGCAGGTAACGGGTGCGGTCAACGCAAACGGCGCCGATGGCACAGGAGCCCGCATTGCCGGCGGTGCAAACACCGGGCTCGGCACGTTCTCCGGCGCCAAGGTCGCCGGCGGCGCCAACTTCAGTATCGGCGACGCCGACGGAGCGCTGGTCGCCGGTGGTGCCAACGCGGCGGCAGCCGACTTCGAGGGCGCTCAGGTCGCCGGCGGTGCCAACGCCACGATCGGCGATGTCGGCGGTGCTCAGGTCGCCGGCGGCGCCAATATCACGGGGGGTGACTTTCAGGGCGCCCAGGTTGGAGGAGGCGCCAATGTCACGGGTGGCGATCTTCAGGGCGCACAGGTCGCCGGCGGCGCCAACGCCAGCTTCGGCGATGTCATGGGGGTCCAGGTCGCACCGGTCAACATCTCGGGGGGACATGTGCAGGGGTTGCAGGTAGGCGTGGTCAACGTCACCCGAACCGCCGACGCCAGCATCGGTCTTCTCAACATCCACCTCGACGGATACGTCGAACCCGAGCTGTACGCCTCCGACGACGGGCTGGTCATGGCCGGGGTTCGCCACGGAAGCGGCAGCTTCTACAGCGTCTACTCCCTGGGCTCCCGCTTTGTTGGAACCGAAGATCGCGGCCCGGCCATCGCCGCCTCCGCCGGGCTGGGCTGGCGCATCGAGCTGACCGAACGCGCCGAACTGTCGCTCGATGTCCAGAGCACCGCCGTGCTCGACCAGACCCGCGACTGGGACTGGGACAGCCACTTTTCACTGCTGAAATTCCGCCCCCTTTTCTCCTATGACGTCCTCGAATCGCTGGCCCTCTTCGGAGGCCCCACACTCACAGTGATGCAACCGCGCAACGCCGACGCCGACGACTACTCCCTCATCGGCCCCTGGCAACTCAACGATGAC
>SKMT01000450.1 GCA_007120915.1 Myxococcales bacterium
CGGTGTGGGTGATGCGCCAGGCCGGCCGCCACCTGCCGGAGTACCGCAAGCTCAAAGAAGAGTACTCCTTCCACGAGCTGGTCCAGGCCCCCGAGATGGCCTGTGAAGTGACCATGCAGCCGCCTCGGCGCTACGACATGGACGCCGCCATCGTCTTCACCGACATCCTGGTAATCCCCGAGGCGATGGGCCAGCCCTACGGCTTCCCCGAAGGCGGTGGCATCGAGATGGACTTCGCCGTCGAATCCGCCGACGACGTCGACGGGCTGACCACCGACGGCATCACCGACAAACTCTCCTACGTCGGCGACACACTCGAACTGTTGCGCGACGAGCTGGGTGACGAACGCGCCCTGATCGGCTTCGGCGGCAGCCCCTGGACACTGGCGACCTACATGATCGAAGGGGGCTCCTCGAAGAACAAACGCCGCGCCCGCGAATGGTTCTACACCGAGCGCGACACCTTCAACCAACTGATGACCAAGATCACCGACTCACTGGCCGACTACCTGCAGATGCAGATCGACGCCGGCGTCGACGCCATCCAACTCTTCGACAGTTGGGGCGGCGTGCTCGCCCCCGACGCCTTCGAAGACGCCTCCATCAAGTGGATGCGCCGGCTCATCGACAAAATCGGCGACCAGGTCCCCACCATCGTCTTCTCGAAGGGAATGCACGAACACACCGAGGCCCTCGCCTCCACCGGCGCCAACGTACTCGGCGTCGGCTGGACCGCCCGCCTCGAAGACATCAAAGCCCAGCTTCCCGAAGACGTCGCCGTCCAGGGCAACCTCGACCCCGTACTGATGAACACCAACCCCGAGCTGGTACGCCGCGAAACCACCCGGCTGCTCGAAGAGATGCGAGGGTTCGACGGTCACATCTTCAACCTCGGCCACGGCATCATGCCCCAGGCCAAAATCGAGTGCATGAAAGCACTGGTCGACACCGTCACAAGCTGGCAGCAGTAAGGCCGGAGTCGGGCTCGATGTCTGATGTCCGCCCCGCGGGCATCTTCCCCCCTGGGGGGAAGTAGCCGAACGCAGTGAGGTCGTTGGGGGGACTCACCGAGATCGACACCGAATCCCGAGCCCGACTGAACCCTCAAGCGCTTGAACGCACTCCCACGCGCCTTACACATCACACTGTTGACCGCGCACCTTTTCTGAACCATATGGTCACGATAGCCTCCGGGCTATCGGCAGTAGGTTTTTTGGTCACGATAGCCTCCGGGCTATCGGCAGTAGGTTTTCACCATGCCCTCTCACATCGCCATCGCCGGAGCCGGAATCTCCGGGCTCACCACCGCCTACGCCCTCGAACAACGGGGCCACCGGGTCACCATCTTCGAGGCGAACGACCACGCCGGCGGCCCGGTTCGCACCATCGAGCGCGACGGCTACCGACTCGAAACCGGCCCCCACACGCTTCTGGTGCGCCACCGGCTCGTCGCCGAGTTTCTCGATGAGTTGGGCCTCGAAGAGGACATCCGGGAAGCCAACGACGACGCCTCCACCCGCTACGTGGTGCGAAACGGCCGGCCCGTACCCGTGCCGATGTCACCGCCCGACCTGCTGACCACCGATCTGCTCACCCCGGCTGCCAGGCTGCGGCTTCTCATCGAGCCGCTGATCCCGGCGCGCGACGGCGACGACGCCGTCGACGAAACCCTCGCCTCCTTCGTCCAGCGCCGACTCGGCGTCGAGGTGCTCGACTACGCCGTCGATCCCCTCGTCGGTGGTATCTTCGCCGGCGATCCCGGCAGGCTGTCGGCACGCCACAGCTTCGAAAGACTCGTGGAATTTGAAGAAGACGCCGGCTCCATCGTCCTGGGCGCCATCCGAAGCAAACTCAACAGCATCGGCTCCGAAGACGACAGCGCCCCACGGCGATTGCTCTCCTTCGACGGTGGCATGCAGACGCTGGTCGACCGGCTCGTCGACCGCATCGACGCCGATATCCACTTCAACTCACCCGTCCGAAAACTGCGGCGCGACGACGATGACTGGCGCGTGATCTACCAGCGCGGAAACGCCCGCCGCGGCGACTCTTTCGACGCCGTCGTGCTCACCATGCCCACCCACACACTCGGCACGCTCGAATGGGAGAACGCCCGCCCACCCGCCGGTGCAATCGACGAGCTAACGACACTGCCCTACGCCCCTTGCTGTGTGGTCAGCCTCGGCTTTGAACGCCGCCGCGTCGGCCATGCCCTCGACGGCTTCGGCGTGCTGGTCCCCAAGGTTGAAAACTTCCACATTCTGGGCTCGCTGTTTGTCTCCTCGATGTTCGACGCCACGGCCCCTGACGACCATGTAAATCTGACCGTCTTCGTCGGCGGCGCCCGCCAACCGGAGTTGACCGAACGCAGCGACGGCGATATCTGCGAGTTGGCGCTGCACGACGTCCGTCGTCTCCTCGACATCGACGGCGCCCCGCAGTTCACCCACCTCACACGGTGGAAACGAGCCATCCCCCAGTACGAAGTGGGCCATCAGGTGTTCCTCGACCACATCGACGACATCGAACGGGCGCTGCCCCAGATCTACTTTGCCGGAAATTTCCGCGACGGCATCGGCCTTCCCAACCTGATGCAGCAAGCACCGGAACACGCCCGTCGCATCGATGAAGCACTTTCCTAACCTCAGCCCCACCGCCAACCATGACCGATTTCGATCTGACCCGACGTCCCCGACGCCTCCGCGGCAGCACACACATGCGCGACATGGTCCGGGAGACGCATCTGAGACGCGACGACCTGATCATGCCCGTGTTCATCTCCCACGGCGAAAACATCCACCGCGAGATCCCGTCGATGCCCGGGATCTACCAGCACTCCCTCGACGAGCTGGACCGGGAACTCGACGCGCTGGCCGAAGCGGGCATCCACCGCATTATTCTCTTCGGGATTCCCGAACAGAAAGACCCCGTCGGCTCCGACACCTTTTCAGATGAAGGCATCATCCAGCAGGCTCTGCACTACATCCGTGACCGCCGCGACGACTTCTATCTGATCACCGACGTCTGTTTTTGCGAGTACACCGATCACGGCCACTGCGGAGTGGTCACCGACGACGGTACTCTCGACAACGACGCCACCCTCGAAAACCTGCAAAAACAGGCGATCTCCCACGTCGAAGCCGGCGCCGACATGCTGGCGCCCTCCGGGATGATCGACGGAATGATCGGTGCGATGCGCACCGCCCTCGACGACGCAAATCGCCACGATGTCCCCATCATGAGCTACGCCGTCAAATACAGCTCCGCGTTCTACGGCCCCTTCCGAGACGCCGTCGAGTCCGCCCCCCAGTTCGGCGACCGGCGCACCTACCAGATGGACCCGGCCAACCGCCGCGAAGCCCGCGTCGAAGCGCGCCTCGACGTCGAAGAAGGCGCCGACATGCTGATGGTCAAACCGGCGCTGTCTTACCTGGACGTCATCCGCGAGATCCGCGACCGCTTCGAGCTGCCCCTTGCCTGCTACAACGTCTCCGGTGAGTATTCGCTGGTCAAAGCCGCCGCCGCGAAGGGCTGGGTTGACGAAACCGGCGTAGCCCACGAAAAGCTGTTGTCCATGAAACGCGCCGGCGCCGACCTGATCCTCACCTACTTCGCCCGTGACCTCGCCCCCCACCTCGACGCATAACCCCAGAGCCCACACCCATGAACGGCATCCTACTTCTCAACCTCGGCAGCCCCGACTCCACCGACACCTACGA
>SKMT01000226.1 GCA_007120915.1 Myxococcales bacterium
ACGAAGAGGCTCCGGATCTGATCGAGCAGATGCCGGAACTGACAGAAGACCAGATCGATCAGTTGCCCGAACACCTCGGCGACGATGAGGACGCACCATTTCGGGAGCCCATCGCCGACTACATCGACTCCATCCTCGATCACAGCGGTGTAACAAAGATGGACGTTCCCGGGGTCGAGGATCCGGTACGTGTCGACTTCAGCCAGTTTCGGGTGCGCGGGCCCTACGCCGAAAACGATCTGGCCGGCTATTTCATGGCCCTGCAGTGGTTCGGGCATCTGCCACTTCCCTTCGACGACAGTCTCGTGGCGCTGCTGGAGGCGCTGGAGTCGGTGAACGTCGACGGCGACACCGCCTTCGAGGCCTGGGAGCAGCTCGACGAATTCATCGGCGCGTTCATGGGCAAACCGGTGGACCCGACCTTTGCAGACCTGCGGCAACTCCATGAGGACCAGCCGGACCTGTTCGACCCGTTCGACGAACAACAGGTCTCCGAAGAGCTCGATGAGATGCGAGGAGATATCGGGGTTCGAGACGCCGACGCAGCCATCGCTGAAGAAGACGAAACCAGGGTGCATGTGCGCCCCTTTCCCAACCGTCAGGGGCTGGACTCGACGTTCTTTACGGAGCTGACACACCCGAACGTCGGTATGCGAGGGATGGTGTCGGCGCTGGATGTGATGGCCGTGTTCGGCGGGGAGCAAGCCCGCGAGCACGCTGTCGGCGCGGTGGCAGACGAGCAGATCGGCGAAGCCGTCGAAGTCGACGGCGAGGATGCCCGAACCCAGCGCGACGAGTACATCGAACGACTCGATGCGCTGGTTGCGGACACCCCGTCACCGGACGACGAATTCTGGTCGACCGACATCTATCACAGTTGGCTGGCGCTGCTGGCGACGCTGGCGGTGAATCAGGACGTTCCGGAAGATTCGGTGATGGACTTCGCGCATACCGACGCCTGGGAGGATCGGCGGCTGCAGTCTTCGCTCGCCGGCTACGCGCAACTGAAACACGCCAGCGTGCTGTATGCCGCCCAGTCGATGGCCATCGAATGCGGCGGTGACATGAGCTACATGGTGATGGTCGAACAGCCCATTATCCCGCCACCCCATGGGTTCGTCGACCCGGTTCCGTCCTTTTTCGAACGGCTTCAGCAGTTGGCTGAAGAGAGCTACGAAGTATTCAACAATGAACCGCAGTCTGGCCTACACGTACGCTCCGACAACGCCGCGGAGTTGGCGGAAACGCTCGCCGAGATCGCCAATGACCAGGTCGACGGTAAGCAACTGACACACGAACAGTTGCGGTTCATCGAATATATCGGTCAGGACCTCGAAGATCTGACCATCGACACGATGACCCAGGACGGTGTCCAGATAAGTGGCGACCAGCGCGCCGAACGGGGCATCGCATTTACCACCGACGTTCACACCAATCTGCTCACCGAAAGGGTGCGTCAGTTGGGCGTGGGCCGCATCCAGGACATGTACGTTGCCGTCGACGACGGGGTGGGCCGAACCATGACGCAGGGCGGGATCTTCTCGTTCTATGAATTTACCCAGCCCATGGACGAGCGGATGACCGATGAGGAATGGGGCGAGCTCATCGAGAGTGGTGAGCTGCCGCAGCGCCCGGCGTTCACGGACAGCTTCGTCGAAGAGCTGTGATGAGAAGATGCTCAACATGTTGTGTCGCCGCCTGTCTGGTCGCCTCTGCGATGGCGATGGTATGGGCGGGTTGTGACACCGATTCCGGCGTGCATCCGGAGGCGGAAGCCGAGTCAGAAACAGTGCGCATCAGCCTGGGTGGTGACGTGATGTTCGGGCGCTGGATCGGCGGGCAACTCCGGGAGTATCAGACCCCTGAGCAGTTCGAGCAGATCGGGAGGCACATGCAGAATGCCGATCTTGCTGTGGTCAACCTGGAGACCGGGCTGTGTGATGTTGAAGTGGCCCACGAAGGTCGTCACGCAGCGCTTGCACAACTGCAGCGGTTCACTGCCCCGCCCGAGCGCGCCGCGTGGCTCGCTGAGCGCGGTGTAGACGCGGCGGTGGTGGCCAACAACCATGCGATGGACTGCGGGGCCGACGGGCTCGACCACACGCTGATGGCACTCGAACAAGAGGAGATCGTCGCCGCCGGGACCATCCATCGCGACACAGGAGAGCCGAAGGAGGCGCTGCTTCACCTGGAAGCGGACGGCCATCAGGGGGAAATCGGTATCATCGCCGCCACCGCTCACATTCCTCCCGTCACCTCCGAAGGAGACTACGAGCCGGCGGTTGTGGACCACGACGACAAGTCCGATCTGGTCTCGCAGGTACAATCGATGCGAGGCGACCACCCGAACCGAACCATCGTCGTATCCCTTCACTGGGGCCAGGAGTTAGCCCCGGAGCACGACGACTACCAGCGCAGCGCGGCCGAACAACTGGCGGACGCCGGCGCCGACATCATCTACGGGCATGGCCCGCACGTGGTTCACGACGCGGAGATGATCGATGAAACCGCTGTGCTCTACAGTGCCGGAAATCTGCACTTCGATATGAACCGGCCCGACGCCCGGGAGATCGGGATCGCCGATGTGCAGCTTGAGTTCGATGACCGCTGGCGCCCCGTGGGCATCGACTGGCCCTTCGAAGGAGAGCGAATCCCACCCGACGACAGGATGCCAGCCCAACAGGTGCGCCACGAACCATCAGCCGACGTATCGACGACCGACGACAGCCCCGACGAGAGGTTCCAGCCCAACTGGAGCGAGTCAGCCCAGCCCACGCTGAAGGCCTACTTCGACGACGAGCGCACACAGGGTTTTTTTACCGTCGAAGAAGACGACCGCAGATGGACCAGCGAGATCTATCCGATGTGGAAGGCCGCTGTCGCCGATGTCAGCGGTGACGGCGACGATGAAGTCATTGCAGGGGTGTGGTCCAACCAGTTGCGCCACGACGATCCGAGCCCCCACAAGACGCTGTGGGTGTTGGGATGGGACGGCCGCCGGTTGTTTCCGAAGTGGCGAGGCAGCGCGATGGCGCGGCCCATGAGCGATTTCTCAATTCATGAGGCTGCGTCAGACCGGCTGGATGAGTTGGTTGTCGACGAACAACTGGGCGACAACTGCTTTGAGACGACGTATCGGTGGACCGGGTTCGGATTTGCCGAACGACAGCGTCAGGGTGTCGACTGCGAAACGCTCAGTAGCTCATCCGCAGAACCCCCATCGCCCGCAGATCGCTGACGCGATCCTCCCAGCGCTCGCCGGCGTCGGTCAGTGCGCCGAAGCGGGTTCGGTACTGCCCGACGACGCCGGCCTCCATATCAGCCCACCACAGCGGGATTGTGGCGCCCAGTTCGTGGCGCGCCAGCCTGTCGGTCAGTTGCAGGTAGTCATCCAGCTCTTCTCCGAAACGCTCCTCGTCATCCCAGAACCGGTCAAGCGCATCGATGGATCGATTCCAGTGGTAATTGAAGCCGTAGTGGAGCCGAACGTAGGGCAGTTCTGCTTCCAACGCGGCTAACGTGGAGAAGCCCCACCCGTAGTAGTAGCGCTGCTCATCGAGCACGGTGCGAGCACTCTTGCGACTGGTCTGTTCCACATAGCCTGGATACGCACGGGAGTCGATGGCGTAGAAGTCGGGGTGAACACTGAGGCGAGCGTTCAGATCGACGGCGTCGGTCAGCCAGGAGGAGTCGACGACGGGCCCTGG